>CALLZJ010000341.1 GCA_937858435.1 uncultured bacterium | reverse complement strand
TTGGGCATGTGCTCGCAGATTTGGATGCCGTCGGCGGCCGTGTTCATCGGCTAGAACTGGCCGGCCGTCGGCGCGCCGGGCTTCATGTCCCAGGTGTCGAGCTGGCTGGGTCCGCCGTTCATCCACAGGATGATGAGGCTCTTGTGCTCGCGGCGCATGGCCGGCGCGGCAGCCGCCAGCTTGGCCAGGAAGTGGGCACTGGGCCCCGCCATGAGTGAGAAGCCCGCTACGTGCCGCATGAAGTGTCGGCGGTTCATGCCCAACATCGTCTGGCCCCCTTCTGAAGCAGCGCTCATGGCGAGCGCACGGTCTCTCTCGTGGCTAAACCCCGGCTCGCAGCCGCAGTTTCGCTCTTCCCCATCCTACCTTGGCCCCGAAACCCAAGCAAACGAATTGGGGAGCGATTCGCCGAGGGCCACGCCGACCGAGCTGGACTGGCCCAAAAGGGCGCAAAACGGCCGAAAACCCCCGGTGGAGCGTCTCCCCTTTAACGGAAGAGGTTCTCCAACTTGCCGGGTCGAAGGCAGAAAATGGCCCGATTCGGCTTGCAATGCCCAAATCCACCGCCTATAGTCTGAGTTCATATAGGGAAGGATCCCGACGTCCCGCCTGCAAGGAGGCGCATCCATGTCTGGCATAGTGCCGCTCGGCGACCGATTGTTCGAGCAGGCCCAATCACTGCGGCAAGTCGGTCGTCACGAAGATGCGGTGCAGACGCTCCGCGCGGCGGCTGGTTTCGTAAAAGCAGCAGCGGCGTTTCGGGCTCTCCACGTGGCCACGGCCGATTCCTACGCCAAGCTCGGCCGGTATCGCCAGGCCCGCAAGCATCTCAAGATCGCTTTGTCCGAAGAGCCTCGCGACGCCGACCTCCACGCTCGGCTCGGTCGGGCCTGGGACGACGACACCCTGGGCGGTGACGGCGGCAAAGCCCTGGCCCATCTGCGCCGGGCGGTGGCCATCGACCCGACCCATGCCGATCATCAGCGTGATCTGGGCCGGGCTCTGCTCGGTGCCGGCAACGTCGCCGCGGGCCTGAAGCGGCTCGAACAGGCCTGGGCCCTCGAGCCGGACCGTCTCGACCGGTTGGAGGAACTGATCGACGCGCTCATCGAGCATGGCAGGCTGCAAAAGGCCCCCCATGTCCTGATCCGGGCTCGCTTCCGCCATCATGCCGCACCGGCCTTCGTCCGCCTCACTCGGCACGTGGCCCATGTCCGCGCCGCCCGCGCCCAGCGCCACAACCGCTGGACCCTGGCCCACCCCAACCGGCCCAGTGCCGCGGTGCTCCCCTTCCTCAAGGTCCGTTCACGCCCCGACCGCAAGGCCAAGCCCACAGGCGACGACGTCGTTCTGCGCCTGGACCCCAAGGCCACCGAGCACCCGCGCCTGCCACGCCGTTCTCGCAGCCGCCGGGTGTCCAAGTAGAGCAACCCCTTGTGAACCACACGGGCCCACGCTGCCTCCCAGCCGCGTGGGCTTCTTCTTTCTCCCGTGGGCAAACCGTAGGATGACCGGACCACGCCCCCAAAGACGGCGGCATGGACCGCGGCGACGTGAATGAACTCGGAAAGGACCGGCCCAGCATGGACATGGAGAAGCTCGTCAGCCTCTGCAAACGCCGTGGCTTCATCTTCCAGGCGAGTGAAATCTACGGCGGCATCAACGGCTTCTGGGACTACGGCCCCCTGGGCACCGAGTTGAAGAAGAACATCAAGGACGCCTGGTGGCAGGACATGGTCCGCAACCCGCCGCCCGGCCCCGACGGCGAAGAGATCAGCATGGTGGGCCTGGACAGCGCCATCATCCAGAACCCGAAGGTGTGGCAGGCGAGCGGGCACGCGACGGGGTTTCAGGACCCGATGGTGGACTGCAAGACTGAAGGCTGCAAAGGCCGTTTTCGCGCGGATCAGATCGCTTCGAACCAGTGTCCACTCAAGCCGAGCAAGTGCCCAGGCGAGTTTGAGAAGTGCCAAATCACAGAAGCACGCGCCTTCAACCTCATGTTTGAAACCTACGTTGGCGCCGTGAAGGATGATGCGGCCTCGGCTTGGCTTCGCCCCGAAACCGCCCAGGGCATCTTCACCAATTTCAAGAACGTGGTGGACAGCTCACGCGTCCGGCCGCCGTTCGGCATCGCGCAGATCGGCAAGGCGTTCCGCAACGAGATCAACCCCCGCAACTACACCTTCCGCAGCCGCGAGTTCGAGCAGATGGAGATCGAGTTTTTCTGCCATCCCGACGAGTCGATGAAGTGGTACCAGTACTGGCGGAACCTCCGGCTCTCCTGGTACACGAAGCTCGGCATCCAGTCGGAGAAGCTCCGGCCGCGCGAGCAGGGCGAGAAGGAGCTGGCCCACTACTCCAAGGCCTGCACGGACATCGAGTACCTCTTCCCCTTCTCGGACGAGCCGCAGGAGCTAGAGGGCGTGGCCCATCGCGGCGCCTTCGACCTCACCCAGCACATGCAGCATAGCGGCAAGGACCTGCAGTATTTCGACGAGGAGTCCTGGGCCAAGTTCGACAAGACGGGCATCAAAGGAGACAAGAAGGCGGAGGCCGAGGCCAAGGCGAAGTTCCGCTATGTGCCCCACGTGATCGAACCATCGGCGGGCGCGGGCCGCTTCACTCTAGCCGTGCTCTGCGAAGCCTATTCCGAAGACAAGATGCCCGATGAGAAGGGCAACCTGCAGGAGCGCGTGGTCATGAAGTTCCACCCACGCCTGGCACCGATCAAGGCCGCCATTTTGCCGCTGGTCAACAAGGAAGGAATGCCCGAGCTGGCCGCTCGACTCTACCGCGAACTCAAGGAGGAGTGGAACGTGCGGTTCGACGACGGAGGCGCGATTGGCCGCCGCTACCGCCGCCAGGACGAGGTCGGCACGCCCTTCTGTTTCACCATCGATGGCCAGTCGCTGCAGGATCAGACGGTGACGATCCGCCACCGCGACGACGGCAAGCAAGAACGGCTGCCGATGAGCCAAGTGGCCGCCACGCTCCGCCAGGCACTACGCCCAGGCTAGGAGTTGGAACGATTCACCATCACGGACGGGGGTTGACCGGCGGGCTCTGCTCGTTGGGCACCACGGGGGCCGAGAGCATGGGCGAGACGGGCCCCACGCCTGCCCCGTAGCTCCGAGCCGATTGGGCCACCTGGAGCAAGGTCTCGGGTGGCACGATCGGAGCCGGTGAAAGCTGGTAAGCGAAGGTTCGCTCGTCGATGAGCGTGCCGGGCCAAAGATGCTCGGTGATGAGGTCGAAGGGGAACCACTGCCACCAGGGAGCGGGAATAGGCTGCTTCACCGTCAACGGTTCATAGCCATCCTTGAAGAGCAAAAAGTCGTAGTCACCGTAGAAGAGGGCTGAGTTGGTCGGCAGGGTTACCGGCGTCGGGCCCACTTCCTGCCGATTGACGACGAGCATGGCTCCCGGCGGATCGCTGACGACGAGGTAGCGGCGTTCGACGCAGCCCTGCGCCACGACGAGAACCAGACCCATCAGGCCGATGCTGCCGCGCCCCATGCGTACCCACCTTCCGCTAGAATGAGGTCACGGGCTATAGCCGGCCCGCCGTCTCGGGTCAAGAGAATCAGCCGTATGAGCGAGCCTCAGTCGACGCCAACCACCCGGTCCACCCCGCCAGCCGAATCTGCCGGCACCACGGCAGGGCTCTTCTCCGCCAAGTCTCTGGACGACTGGTCCGATCGCCTGGTCGATGAGATCGAGATGATCGGCGAGGAGAAGGCGGCCGGCATGCCGGTCGGCCGATCGCATGACGGCGTCACGCCCGCCATGCGCTACCTCCATTGCAGCCGCACCATCCA
>CALLZJ010000340.1 GCA_937858435.1 uncultured bacterium | reverse complement strand
CGGCAGCTTCCTGTCGACCACGGTCTGCAGGAAGCTGCCGTAGTTGAGCGTCACCATCTTGGCCGCATCGTTCGGGTCGCCGCCCAGGGACAGCTTCAGATCGGTGAAATTGATGCCACCGGTCAAGAGTCCGATCGGGGGCATGAGGATGTCGGCCACCAGTGAGGAGACGATCCTGCCGAAGGCGGCGCCGATGATCACGCCCACGGCCAGGTCGATGACGTTGCCCCGCTGGATGAAGGTCTTGAACTCACGCAAGATGCCCATGGCCTGTGCTCCTGACGTTGAAGGGATTCCGGTCATCGAGTAGTTGTATGGGCGAGGTCCTCGCCGCTTCCCAGGGGAAATCGTGCATGTCCGCTTCCGCTTCGTCGCCGCCTCCAGACGATCCCCGGCTGCAGCGCTTGTGGGCACCATGGCGGCTGGACTATGTCGTTCGGGCGGCCAGCGAGCCACGCCCCGAGTGTTTCATCTGCCACGGCCTGGCCGCGAACGACGACCCGGCTCATCTGATCGCTTGCCGGACCGCCACCGCGGTCGTCGTGCTCAACAAGTACCCTTACAACAACGGCCATTTGCTCATCGCTCCGCAGGCACACAAGGCCCATCCCCGCGACTTGACCCAGGACGAAACCCTGGACGTGCAGCAGACCCTCACTCGGCTCATCGACGTCATCGACGGGTTGATGCAGCCCGACGGCTACAACATCGGCGTCAATCTCGGCCGTGTCGCCGGGGCCGGTCTACCCGGCCACCTGCACTGGCATCTGGTGCCGCGCTGGAACGGCGATACCAACTTCATGCCCATCCTCGGCGAGGCGAAGGTCATCGTGCAGTCGCTCGATTCGCTGCTCGAACTCCTGCGTGAACGGCTGCAGTAAACCCAATGCTCGCGGGGCACCGGGATGCCCCGACGCGTTGCAGGCAAAAGCGCTTGCCCAGCCGCGCGGCCGTCGGGTAGCATGCAGGGAGCCAGAATCGCGGGAATTCGTTCTTTTGAATTCGCTCCCGAATCTCTTGACAGTGTGTGTGTGTGTGTGTGTACTGTACGCGATGGGAAGGGATGCCTGTGACCGGGACGGATTCCTTGGAAAGAGCTTGTGCCTCGGAGGACTGAGCAATGAACCGTGACCAACTTCTCGGCCTGCTCGTGATGGTCAACACAGCGCTGTTTTGCTGGACAGGCACGCAAGCGTGGGCCCACTAGCCCCCAATTGGAAGTGAAGTCTTTGGCCCGGCCGAGTGCAAGGACACGAATTGTAATGTGACAGTCACCCCTCCCAACTGGCCACAGTGCGCTCCAACCACAGGCCCACTAAAGAGGTGCGAGTTCACTAACTCGGCTGAAATCCGCCACTGCGTCAGCCCGACAGACCCTAGTTTCAATTGCGTCATCTTGCCAGCCGAACCCTGGAACCCCGTATGCACTGGCCGCTGCGACGACGGAACTACGGGATGCGCCGGGGTGTCAAGAAGGTGTACCTACACATGGAAACCATGAGTCTTGCAACTGCCGCTGCAATCATTCAGATGTGCTGGCTGAGCAGCGATCGGCTGGAGGACTTGTTGCGCTGGCATCAATCGACTGTTCAGTCGGTCCACAGCGTGGCGTGCGACGTCGAGATCACTTGGGATTATCCCGAGCAGCCCGAGCGCAATCAGGTGCGCAAGGGGCGTTTTCGTCGCCAGGGCGATCAGGCCATGGTGACCGAACTCGAGCCCGGGGAGACCGTCTTTCACCTGATCCGCGACGGCAAGTGCCTGCAGCTCAGCCGCTCGCCTGATCGAGTCGGGCTGAGCCTAAGCGCCCCGGACCACAGGCGGATTATCTTCAATGTAGACACCTGGGTGGGCGTGCAAGTGAACTACCCGATTACCAAATGGTACTATCCCTTTCCGGAACTCGTGCGCCAAGGGCAACGCCCCCGCCTCGTAAAGACCAAGGGAGACTTGATCACCCTCCGCGTTGACTGTCCCAGCCGTGTCGTCAAGGACTCTATGCTGTACTCGGAAGTGACTCTGGACAAACAGCGCGGCTGTTGGGTCGTGCAGATTGTGGACGGAGGCGCGGACAACCAAGGGAAACGCGATTTCCGCATCAAGGATTTCCAGGAGTTTAGCGACGGCGTGCAGTTTCCCACCACGGTTGAAGGGCGCCTCGACACTGCGGGCAAGACCTACCTCAACGTCACCATGAAGCTCGTTGACCTTCGGGTCAATGAACCGATTCCAGCCAGCGAGTTTGCCGTTGACATTCCGCATGGCGCCTGGATGTCGGATAATATCCGCAAGACCAAGTATCAGGTCGATTCGCGCGGTCAGCGTATTTCGGTGGAGAAGCCGTTTGAGGGAGGGGGAATTGCTTCCTTTTCCCCTGTCCCGGCGGCCCCAAACGCTGAAGTACGGGGCCCGAGGACTCAGTCCGATTCCGATGCCCCTAGAGTATGGCCCTACCTCTGGTCGGCTTCGGGTGGCGCCATGGTGGTGCTGCTGGTCCTTTGGCTCCTGCAGCGGTGGCGGAGTTAGCCGGAGGATAGAAGATGCGTCTATATGCAATCCTATTGTTCGGGTTGGTTGTTTGCCAGCGATTTGAGCGTGGATTGGAGACCTCTTCCGCCGGGCCGCCGACCTTGGCTTATCCGACGTCCGTCTACCTCGGAGCGTTGGAACGTGGCGATCAGGCCGAAGGGACTGTCGAAGTCGGCAACGTCGGCGGTGCGCCACTCGTAATTCAGGACTTTCGCAAGACGTGCAATTGTGGCAACATAGAGGCAGAGGAGAATGGAGCATTCTCTGCAGTTTCTGAAATCCAAGTTCCTCCGGGAAGTAGGCGATTGTTGAGGATGCGCTTCGTCGTTGACGGCCCTCCAGGTGGGGCCGTACGCCAGCGGCTGGGCTTCAGGTCAAACGATCCTAATCATCCAGTTGCTGAGGTGGAGTTCTTGGTCGAACGCGTTGTGGCCAAGCCAACGGCTTGGCCGGAAATGGTCGCTTTTGACCGAGTGCTAGTGGGCACGCCCGTAACCCAAATTACTGAAATCAGGGACCGGGCGGATCTGCCCCGGGCTGTTAAGGGGACTGAAGCTACTGATCCGGCGATCACTGTGGAGCGTTTACGCCCAAAGGGGGACGAAGCTGAAACGGAAAATGGACGCGTCGTGATGCGCTTAGCGGTGACAATAGACACGTCACGCCCGCGAGAAGTGAATGGGTTGATTCGCATTACAATGCCCGATGAAGGGCGCGCTCCTCTGAGCATTCCAGTGTCGGGACGGGTTGAGGCTCCGGTAACCTGCTTACCGCCAGAGGTTTTTCTCCCTAGGAAGACGGCAGCCGGGCCGGTTTACGCTGCAGTTGTGAAGATGCGATCATTCGCAGGAAGAATTGAAGAAGTGGCTGTGCAAGCCCTACCCCCAGGAGTCAGCGTTGAGACGACTTTGCTTGGGATGGAGGCGCAGTTGCGCATCGCACTTCAGCCCGGGGAGTTCCCCGCCCAAGGAGATGTTTCGCAACGCGAAGTCAGGCTCCAGGTTCGGGTTGAGACGCGCGTACACGAAGTCGTTATTCCCGTGGTTCAAGTTCCCTGAGGGCGTCATGTGCAACTCACGCCGGGGAATGACGCTGCTGGAGACCCTGGTGGTCCTCAGCGTCATTGTATTCTTGATTACCTTGTCCATTCCGGCCATCCAGCGGGTGCGGGCGGCCGCCGACCGCACCGCCTGCCAGAATCAACTCCGCCAATTGGGGCAGGCACTCCATCTCTACCACCACGACTACGGCGCGTTGCCACCGCAAGGGCAGCGCAATCCCGAGGGGTTCCGGCTCAGTTGGATGGTGTTCTTGCTTCCTTACATCGAGCAGAAGTCTCTTCACGACCGGGCGGTGCTGGATTGCCGTAACGATCCTCGTGCCCTGAATGTCTTTGGCCATCAGGGCATGAAGACCGTTGTCAGGTTGTATGTCTGTCCGAGCGATAGCCGGCTGTTGGCGGCGCGGACGGACGAATGGGGCACCACGGCGGCCTTCACTTCGTACATCGGAGCCGCCGGCGGCATCAGCCAGGCGATGCGAACCTACCAAGGCGCGTTCTCACCGAGCGTCAGCTTTGCGGAAGTTCATGATGGGCTCAGCAACACGCTGTGCCTTGGCGAGCGACCTCCGCCTGATTCCGGCCAGGGCGGTTGGTGGTATCCCAATCTGCACTACTCCACCATTGGCCACCGCGGCCCCAATGGCCATTTGTGGATTGGGTTGGTGATTCCGTACTTTCCTTTCGATCCCCAGTGCGGCCTAACCTGGCGAGCACTCGGCCCGGGCCGGACGAGCAACCCTTGCGATCGCTTCCATTTCTGGAGCTTGCACGGCGGCGGCAGCAACTTCCTCTTCGTGGATGGCTCGGTCCGCTTCCTGTCCTACAGTGCCGACCCGATTCTGCCGGCCCTCATTAGCATCAACGGCGGCGAGCCCGTCACCGTGCCGGACTGACGGCCGCCCATCATGTTCCGACGCTGGCCCGCGGGGGCCCCGGCGGTTGACCTTGCGTCGACCGCGCCAGCCGGTTATGCCCTGGCCGCTTGGGGAACCGTCGTGCGCGGAGGATGGGCGTTATGCAATGGCTGCGTTATGGGCTGCTGGTTGGGATGTGCTGGGCGTGGACGGGTGCCGTGGCCGCACAGCCGCCAGGCGGGGAGTTGCCCGCGGCTCTGACGCCGCCCCCGGGCGGAGGGCCGATCTTCGTCGTTCCCACCGCGCCGCCCCCGCCGCCGCTCTGGGTCGGCAGCCTGGAATTGGGCATCCTCGGCGCCTCGGGCAACAGCGACAACTTCCGCTTCCGCTTCGGCGGCAACGTCAAGTCGGAGTCGCCGGACCATCTCTGGGTCGCCGACCTGGTTTACAACTATGCCGAGGCCTTCGGCGTGCGCAACGAAAACCGGGCCATGTTCAATACCCGGTATGAGTGGCTCTATGGCGACTCGCCCTGGAGCACCTTCGTTTCGGGGCAGATGGAGTACGACGAGTTCCGCGCATTCGATGTCCGCCTCGCCATGCACCTGGGCGTGGCCTACACCTTCGTCCGCACCGACTGGACGCTGCTGAAGGGCCGGCTCGGTGCCGGTACGTCGCGGGAGATCGGCGGCCCCAACGACCGCTTCATCCCCGAGGCCTTGATGGGCCTGGACTTCGAGCATCAGTTCAACGACAAGACCAAGTTCGTCTCCAGCTTCGACTACTTTCCCAACATCACCGACTGGTCCGACTACCGGTTCCAGTTGCGGGCCGCCCTGGAGACGGTGCTCGT
>CALLZJ010000339.1 GCA_937858435.1 uncultured bacterium | reverse complement strand
CGGCTCGACCAGGAATGGCGCGAGTTCGACCAGTTCGTGCAACGGCTCGAAATGCCCTTCTTCTATGTGCCCGGCAATCACGACGTGCAAAACCGGGTGCAGACGGGCCTCTGGAACGAACGCTACGGCCGCACCTACTACCACTTCATCTACAAGGACGTGCTTTTCTTGCTGATGAACAGCGACGACAATGCGGGCAACCGCCGTGGCACGGCCATCCAGCCCGAACAGATCGCCTACTTCAAGAAGGTTCTGGCCGAGAATACCGACGTCCGCTGGACCTTCGTCGCGATCCACAAGCCGGTCTGGACCTATGCCGAGGCGGAAGCGATGGGCTGGCTCGAATTGGAACAGGCCCTGGCCGACCGGCCTTACACCGTCTTTGCCGGCCATGTCCACCGCTATGAACGGTTCGTTCGCCAAGGCCGCAACTACTACCAGTTCGCCACCACGGGCGGCGGCAGCAAGCTCCGCGGCGAGCGGTTCGGCGAGTTCGATCATGTGGTTCAGGTGACGATGAAGCCGACCGGCCCCCTACTCGCCAACATCATGCTCGATGGCGTCTTCCCCGAGGACCTGACCGTCTACCATAGCGACGAGCCGGGCGTCGATACCAGCCGCCGCCAAGTCTGTGTGCCTGCCCGCGGCCGGGTGCTCTATCGCGGTCAGCCCATCGCCGACGCCCGGGTGGCGCTCATGGACACCGATCCCCGCACGGGCCGGCCGCGCCAGGTGGCCGACGGTCTGACCGATGCCGAGGGGCGTTTCACCTTCTCCACCTACACTGCCGACGACGGGGCGCCCGTGGGTGAGTACAAGATCGCCATCTCGGCCCGCTCAGCCCCGATGGAGTTCAACAACCGCCATCGTCCGAACCGGCTGCCGTCCCGCTATGCAGACGTCAATCGCTCGGGTCTGACTGCCGTCATCAAGGATGGCGACAACGACCTGTTGTTCACTCTGACGGATGAGCAATAACGGACGCGTCCGGTTCCGAATGGCCGCGCGAAGGGAGGGTGGGGCATCCTTGCCCATCCTCCCTTCCTGCTTCCTAGATAAGTTCGGTCTTGCCTGGCATGGCCACGGGCGGCACGGGCACGGAGCCAAAGGCCAGCTTATCCGGCATCCAGTTTTCCTTGGAGTTCAGGGCCTGTTCCCAGGTGACCGCCTTGCCCGTGTAGGCCGCCATTCGCCCCATGATGGCCGACAGCGTGGCCTCGGCGACGGCCTGCAGCTCATTGAGCGGCTGACCGGAGCGGATGCTCTTCACCAGGTCCACGTGCTCTTCCAGGTAGGGGTCATTGTCTTCGCGGCGAGGCAGAGTCCACTCCGACTCGCCCTTGATGGCGTACTGCCGTGAGACACCGCTAAGCCGGGCCGTGCCCTTGGTGCCCACCAGCACTTCGGAGACATTGCCCTCCGTACCGTTGATCTGCCGGCACATGCTCATGCAGTGCATGCCGCTCGGATATTCGAAGTCGACGGCGAAGTGGTCGAAGATGTGGCCGTAGTGCGGCTCGACGCGTGTCTGCCGGCCGCCCAGGGCCACCGCCCGACTCGGATGGGCACCCACGAACCAGTTGACCACGTCGATGTTATGCACGTGCTGCTCAACGATGTGATCGCCGGACAGCCAGACGAAGTAGAGCCAATTGCGCAGTTGCCACTCCATATCGGTCATCTTCTCGGTGCGATCGACGTGCCAGAGATGGCCCTGGTTCCAGTAGCAGCGGGCGGCGACGATGTCGCCGATCGCCCCCGCGCGGATGCGTTCGAGTGCCCGCAGGTAGCCAGTCTGATGGCGGCGCTGAGTGCCGGCCACGACGCCGAGCCCTCGGGCCTTGGCCTCCTTGGCCAGGTCCAGGCACAGCCGAATGCCGGCCCCATCCACGGCAACTGGCTTCTCGGTGAAGACGTTCTTGCCTGCCTGGATACAGGCCTGCAGGTGCATGGGCCGGAAGCCGGGAGGCGTGGCCAGGATCACATAGTTGCAGTCGGTCTTGAGCAGCTTCTCGTAGGCATCGAAGCCCGAGAAGATGTGGTCCCCGGCGACCGCGAACTTGTCCCCGAGCCCTCTCTTGAGGTGAGCGAGACGCTGGTCGATGCGATCCTGGAAGACATCGGCGATGGCGACGAGCTTGATGTTCGGGCCGGCGTTGCAGGCGTTCTCAGCCGCGCCGACACCGCGGCCGCCGCACCCGATCAGCCCGACGCGCAGTTCGTCGGAACCCCCGGGGAACACGGCGGGATGGGCCAGGCTCGGCGTGGCCAGGGCCGCGACGGCCCCGGCGGCAGCCCCAAGCTTCAGGGCATCGCGGCGGGATACGGTCATGGTGAACCTCCAGGCAGGAATACGAACGGCAGGGGCCTGGAGCGCAGACCCCAGGCTCGTTCGGATTGTAACACGGGCTCCGGGCTCAACGAATCAGATTCTGTTCAACTTCCGCTTCAAGAATCTGCGACGGCCGCAGCCAGAATCTCGACCTTGTCAAGCGAGCTACCGATACGGGCTGTTCTTGGTCACCTGCGGCTTGAGCCCCTTCAGTTCCGCGGGGTCGTCGACGGGTCGAACCACGCGGAAGCCGACAAAGACCGCCTCGGTCAACCACCAGATGCTCTGTGGCCGCTGCGGGTCTTGCCGCAACCATTCGCGGGTCGACTCCATCCGCGCCGCCGAGCGGAGCATGCCCGCCTCATCGTCCCAGGAGCCGCCCCGCACCACATGGGGAAAGCGGCGGTCGGTCGGCAGCAGCACGGGCATCACGGACAGCGGGTTCTTCGCTAGCGCCTGGTAGCGATCCGCCGCGTAGTGGTCCACACACCATTCCGCGACGTTCCCATGCATGTCAAATAAGCCCCACGGGTTCGCCTTCTTCCCACCCACGGGCTGCGGCTTGCCGTCCGAGTTGTCCGTGAACCAGGCATAATCGCCCAGCTTCTCCGCGTCGTCTCCGAAGCTGAAGGCCGTCGTCGTCCCCGCCCGGCAGGCATATTCCCACTCCGCCTCGGTCGGCAGGCGGTAGGTCTTGCCCGTTTTCTGACTCAGCCAGCGGCAATACTCCATGGCCGCGTGATGGGTCATGCAAATGGCTGGATAGCGATCGTGCCCATAGCCAAACGTCATGTCCGTGTAGGGCGGCGTGGGCCGGGTGACGGCGTCCGCTCCCGCCGGCGCCGCCGGGGCTGGCTGACCTTCCTTCTGCAGGTCCAAGCTGAAGGCAAAGAGGTCGTACTCATCCCAGGTCACTTCCATCTTGCCCATCCAGAAGGGCCGCACCTCGACCTCATGCACGGGACCCTCGTGCTCGGCCCGTTCGGCTTCGCTCTCCGGGCTGCCTTGCTTGAACCGCCCCCCAGGGAGGTAGACCATGTCAAACTTCACGGCCGTCCCCGTGATTGTCTCGGTGTAGGGCTCCAGCTTCTCCTGCACTCTCGGAGCTGTGGACCCAACCACTGAGAATGGCACGAGCACGAGTACCAGACCAAAGACGATCCACGTTGCACGCATGAGGGAACCTTTGACGTCTGACTCGGGGCATGGGACAATCACGGCACACTTGCATTCAGGATAGTCGCCATCCCTACCGGGAGCAAACATGATCACACCCCGGCCACGGCGAGCCATCTGCATTCTGGTACTGGCCCTCTTGGGGCCGCTGCTCGGACTGGCTGCGGGTCCGGCGGCGCTGGAGCGGTTCGAGTTCTCCGAGCCGCACATGGGCACACACTGTCGGCTGGTGCTCTATGCCGCCTCCCATGCCGCCGCCGCGACGGCCGCCACGGCTGCCTTCGCCCGGCTCCGGGAACTCGATCTGAAGCTCAGCGACTACAAGGACGACAGCGAACTGATGCGCCTGTGCAAACAGCCGGCCGGCACCCCCCAACCCGTGTCGCCGGAGTTGTTCACCGTCTTGGAGATCGGGCAGGAAATAGCTGAGCAGAGCGGCGGCGCGTTCGACGTGACGATCGGCCCCTTGGCGCAAATCTGGCGGCGGGCCCGAAGGCAAGCCCGGTTGCCCGATGCCTCGCTCATCACCCAGGCACGGCAGCGCGTTGGCTTTCGGCTTCTTCAGCTCGACCGCGCCGCACGCACCGCCACGCTGGCTCGTTCCGACATGCGGCTCGACCTGGGCGGCATCGCCAAGGGCTACGCGGCCGACGAGTTGCTGGCGGTCATCAGCGCCGCCGGCTGGCCTCGGGCCATGATCGTCCTGGGGGGTGAAGTCGTGGCCGGAGAGCCGCCGCTGGATGCCAAAGGCTGGAAGGTCGAGATCGCGGCCGTCCCCGGCCCGCCGATGGAATCAGATGTCTCGCCCACTTTCCTGCTCCTGGCCCGGGCCGCCGTCTCGACTTCAGGCGATGCCGAGCAGTACGTCCTACTCGATGGCGAACGCTACTCGCACGTCGTCGATCCCCGGACCGGCTGGGCGCTGCGGGCGAGTCCCCAGGTGACGGTGGTGGCCCGCAAGGGAATCTGGGCCGACGCCCTGGCAACGGCGGCCAGCGTTCTTGAAACCAGTGCGGCCGTCCGCCTCATCGAGCAGCACGCCCCCGCGGCTGGCCTGCTCCGCCGACCCACCCCAGACACCCGCTGGGAGGAAACCGCCACCCGCGGCTGGTCCGACTGGCTCCGCCGCTAGGACGGATGTGGATCAGGGTGCGAGTTGACGTTCCGTTCCCGCAGAGCCCGCTGACCATGCTCGCAGACTCTTGTCAGTTCACTCACCGCGTCACGTACCGCACCCAGGAGGCGGCGTAGCGAGCAGTGCCTTCTTCGTCATAAGAAGTCACCGATACAGGCCGCAAGCCTTCCTGCTTGCGCTTCGCCAGGGCTTCCTTATACTCCGCGGCGCTCATGTCCGCTTGGAAGGCCCAATCCAGTAGGGATGGGTTTTCCCAGGCCACGAGACCGAAGCGCAGCCGGCCTTGGACATCACGGTGCGCGGCCACCGTTTGCACGAACTGGCTGTTGGCTTTGACTTCCATGACTGCCCTGGCAAGCCCCTCCGCGGTGAGGCTCAGTTCCACCCGCCAGCGCACCCGTCCCACGGCGTGCCGGGAATGCACCAGGGAAACGGCCGGGTTCACGCCATAGCAGGGCACGAACAGAAAGGGCATGAACGCCGCTTGGCGTCTTTCCTCGAGATGGTCCCTTAAGTCGTTGTTGGGCGGAGCGTAGTAGTATGGAGACAGCCACGGGTCGCGGACCCACAGCAGGAAAATGTGCATACTCTGGTCCAAGCCATGGGCATACTGAATCTGGACCGTGGTTAGTCTGTCGGCGTTGAACTGGGCCGCCACGTGCTGGTA
>CALLZJ010000338.1 GCA_937858435.1 uncultured bacterium | reverse complement strand
TGCACCCGCGAGGGGCTCGACATCAGCGGCACCGCCATCGGCAACAACTTCTGCCGCCGCGACCCCGCCCAACACCGGGAGGAGATTCGCAAGGCCAAGGAGTGGATCGCCCGTTACGCCCTGCTCGGTGCCAAGACCCTGCGCGTCTTCGCCGGGCCGCTGGAGCGGGGCGACAGCGAGGAGGAAGCACGCCGCCGTTGTGCCGAGGCCCTGCTCGAATGCTGCACGACCGCCGGCCAGCACGGCATCCTGCTCGCCCTGGAGAACCATGGCGGGATTGTCACGACGGCCGACCAGATGCTGGCTCTGGTCCAGATGGTCGAACATGAGTGGTTCGGCGTGAACCTGGACACGGGCAATTTCCGCACCGCCGACCCGTACGGCGACGTGGCTCGCCTCGCGCCCCATGCGGTCACGGTGCAGGTGAAGACCGAGATTCAAGTGGCCGGCCGCCCAAAGGAAACCGCCGACCTCGGACGGCTCATGGACATCCTGCGGCAGGCCAACTACCGCGGCACCGTGGTCCTGGAGTACGAGGCCAAGGAAGACCCCAAGACGGCGATCCCCACCCACGCCGCCGACCTCCGGGAGTTAATGAGAAGATGAAAGGGATTTTGGGTCACACCTTTCCAGCGCTATTGCCTCCCACCTGTCCCGGTCATACGATGTTAGAGTTCATGCTCGAAACGTGGGGACCTTGTATGCGCTGGATGACCTTCACCCTGACTCTGACCCTGGCGGCCCTTACGGCCGGATCGGCTCACGGTCAGATCGCCTATTCGCTGGGCACCTACACGCAGAACTTCAACTCGCTCTCGACGACCGGCACGGACAATGCGTGGGTCAACAACTCCACCATTCCAGGCTGGTACGCGACGCGGACCGAGTATCGGGCCTCGGACGGCACCGGCAATACCGGCGCGCTCTACAGCTTCGGTGTCGCGGGTGCCGGGCCCGTAACCGATCGAGCCCTGGGCTCCATCGCCTCGGGCAATACCGGGACCGTCCGCTACGCCATGCAGCTCCGCAACGACTCGGGGTCTCCGATCTCTGAAGTTCTCGTGAGCTACTGGGGCGAGCAGTGGCGCAACGGCGGGTCGACGTTCCTGAACGTCCTCACGGTGGACTATCAGGTGACCTCGGACAGTTCGGCCACACCGTTCCTCTCGGGCACCTACATCGCGGTGCCGGCCTTGACCTTCGCGTCGCCACAGCAAGGAGGCTCGCCGGGCCCCCTCGACGGCAATGCCGCGGCCAACCGCGTCTTCCTGACGACCACGATCAACGTGGGGACCTGGAATCCAGGCCAGTACCTCTGGATCCGCTGGACCGACCTCGACGACACTGGCAACGACAACGGGTTGGCCATCGACGATGTCAGCTTCGCCGTCATCCCCGAGCCCCACACCATGGTGTCGCTCGGGCTGATCTTCGTGGGCGGCTGGGGCCTGCGCCGCTGGCGGCGGATCAGCCAGCAGACTGAGGCCATGCTGGAGGATTAAGCGACCCCGGCTCCACTGAACCTACTGGGCCGCGCACCGCCTCTGGTCGCGGCCCGCTTCGTTTTCTAGCATGATCAGTCAGTCCTCGCGGCCCCGTGCCGCCTTCGTTCCTACGGCCAACCGCTGCGGAGTTCGTAGACATGTACGTCGTCTTTCAGTGTGGCACCAAACAGTTCCGCGTCAGCGAAGGGGAAGTGGTCACGCTCGATCATCAAGACGTGGAGATCGGCAAGAGTATCGAGTTCGATCAGGTGCTGCTCGTGCAGACGAACGAAGGGACGACCATCGGCCAGCCCTACGTCAAGGGAGCCAAGGTGGTCGCCGAGGTCGTTGACCATCCCTCCGAGAAATACACCATCGGCAAGTTCCGCCGCCGCAAGCGCTACGTCCGCAAGGTTGGCCATCGCCAGCACTACACGGCCGTGCGGATCAGCCAGATCATCCCGGCCTAGGCACCTGGCGGGTTGCCCAAGGCCAGTCGGGCTGCAAGCGGACCGCGCTGGCAGCGCTGGGCCTACAATGGGTTCATGATCCTGCTGATCGACAACTACGACAGCTTCACCTACAACCTCGTGCAGCGGCTCGGCGAGCTGGATGCCGGGCTAAAGCTGCGCGTCGTTCGCAACGACCAGATCACCCTGGACGACATCGCCGCCCTGGCTCCCGACCGCATCATTCTCTCGCCTGGCCCCTGCTCGCCCACCGAGGCCGGCATCTGCAACGACGTGCTCCGCCGCTTCGCCCCCACCGTGCCGATGCTCGGCGTCTGCCTGGGCCACCAGTGCATTGGCCACACGTTCGGGGGCCGCGTCGTCCGCAACAGCCGCATCATGCACGGCAAGACCTCGCCCATCCACCACGATGGCACGGGGCTCTTCGCTGGCCTCAGCAACCCCTTCGTCGCCACCCGCTATCACAGCCTCGTCATCGAACGGGCCACCTGGCAGCACCCCGATTTCCTCATCAATGCCTGGACGGCGGAGGAGGAGATCATGGGGGTTCGGCATCGCTCCTGGCCGCTGCACGGCGTCCAGTTCCATCCCGAGAGCTTCCTGACCGAAGAGGGCCCGAAGCTGCTCGCGAACTTCCTGGCCCAGTCCTGAGTGCCCCCGAGGTGCCGACCATGCTGGCCGTCGCCGAAGCCCAGCACATCGTCTTGCGGTATGCCCGGCCCCTCCCGCCCGAGCCGCTGGCGGTGGGCCCCGACCTCCTGGGCCTGGCCTTGGCCGAGCCCGTCCAGGCCGAGCGCGATTCGCCCCCCTTCGACAAGTCGATGGTCGACGGTTATGCCCTCGCGCTAGGTCCGGGGCAGACGTCACG
>CALLZJ010000337.1 GCA_937858435.1 uncultured bacterium | reverse complement strand
ACAGAGGCGGCCGCGCCGCTGATTCCCATGGTTGGATTCCAAGCCGGAGACGATGCCATGAACCGTCGTGACGTGCTGAAAACGCTGGCTGCCCTGCCCTTGTCCGCTTCGCTGCGGCCCCTACTGGCTGACGTCCCGCCGCCACGCGATGAGTATGCCGAGGTGGTCCGCCGGACGGCCGCCATGGTTCACGATCCCAAGGTGCAGCGCCTGGCCGAGCAGCACGGCCTCCAGGTCCTCAACTTGACCTGGGAAGACACCGGGCGGTTCAAGGGGTCGGCCGTGGGGCCCAACATCTCCGACATGACCATCCAGGTGCAGACCGAAGGCGGCAAGCGCCTGACCTGCATGCCCGTCATTCGCTTCCCCAACTTCACGGACAAGACCGGCGACGTCGCCTTCGATCAGTTCTTCCTGCCGGTGGGCAATGAGACGGGTCGGCCGCTCGTTCAGACTTCTCTGCGGACGTACCTGGGAAGCCTGCGGGCCTTTCTCTCCAAGCCCGAGTCGTGGAAGGGCTACGGCACATCGCTCCTGGCCAACCGGGACTCCCACGTCCTGGTCAGTGCCCAAGCCTGCTTCCTGCCAGTCCCGAAACAGGGCGTCGCCGAGTTCAATCCCGTCCTGTTCAACTACCAGTCGATGAAGGGCGACCCCGCGGTGCTGGCCATTCTGGTGACCCGGGAGGGAAGCAGCACGACCATCATCGACAATGTCCGCGACGGCTTCCAGACCAACGGCGTCTGGGGTCAGCGGCTCTTCTTCAATCGGCATGGCATGCGGGCCAGCCTGACCGGCACCCGCAAGAGTGACTTCGAGGCGTCCGGGTCGGTTCGGCCCCCTGAGCAAGGCGGTTCAGTGGCGGGCATGCAGGGAATGAATATGGTGCTCATGATCCAGGTCCCGCTCAAGCAGAAGAACCCACCGCGTCCCATGGTCGATGCTCTCCCCGGGATGGCGGGGGCGGAGGGTGCCTATGCTCTGCGGAAGAACCAGGCCCAGAGCGACGTGGAAGAGGCGGTCATCGGGTCTGGCAAGGTGGAAGGGCCCTTCACCGAGATCGACAACCTGGAGATCGAGCGGGACGACCGCTTCCCGGTCCGCGTCACGGTCCAGTTCTACCAGGCCACATCGAACGGCGTAGTCTCCCCCGAGGACATGAGCCGGTTTGCCAGTCAGATCAACCAGGTCTATGCCAAGGCGGATGCGGTCGGCAGTCTGGTCACCCAGGGCGACACGGGCCGGGTCACGGAATACACCGGCCCGAAGTCCGAGCCCCCTGGCTGGTGGGCGGAGTTCTGGCGGCGGTACGAGCAGAACACGGGCCGCAGCCGTCGGGCCGCGATCGAGGAACTGCGCAAGCTGCGTGGCGACTGGCAGCTCCTCACCGAGGACGCCTTGGCCAAGGACGCCCTGACCCTGCCTGGCGTGAGGCCCTTCGAGCTGCCCCCGGCTCGGAAGTTCGAGTCGTTCAAGTAAGTCAGTCCGTTCGGGCCGCGTGGCGACTGCTGACGTGTCTCCACGCCCCTAGCAAATCACCCTGGGTTCGGCGAGGGGTGCCCGGGCCCCTGCCGCCTGGGGTGGTACTAGCCACTTGCCTCCCTGCTTCCCGTCCATATCTTTTGCGTAGCTCGCCGAGCCGTCAGGCATCGGCGATTGACAACCCGGCGGAACTGCTGCGGAGGAGCGAGCCTGGCTTGCGACCTCCGCCCGACCGGCCTGCCCTTCATTCCGCCTCGGAGGGCAGCTTCGCGAAGCGTGTGTGACGACCCGCTTTTCCTGACTTTTCAGTCGGCTTCGCGACGGTCCCCTGGCTCCTCTTCTTCGCCCGAGGGAGCTGCACCAACGTCGTGATGGAGGCCCGCACCGTGCGGCTCTCCACCCTGGCGGAGCTTCGCGCTTCGCCTGATCCATGCCCCGCGTCTCAAGTAAGGAGTTCGCAGGATGTTCGCACTCTTGCTCTGCACCACGTGGCTCGGCTCGGACGTGATGACTTGGCACCAGGACTATAACTCCGCGGTAAACCTGGCCAAGGAGCAGAAGAAAGACCTGCTCGTCTGCTTCCACGCCGACGACGTGCTCGATCATCTGTTCGCATCGGAAACCGTCAGCCGCAAGCTCATGACCGATTATGTTTGCCTGCGCGTCCCGGTCGACTACAAGGTCGGCGACCAGGATCTGCTCAGTCACGCCGCCTTCAGCGAGATGATGGGCAAGCCCGGCGTCGCCATCCTGAGCCTGCACGATGAATCCCTGCCCCACCACCGCGAGGTGATTTCCGTCCACCCGCTGGTGAGCAGTCGCTACTCCTGGGTCCCCAAGTTCGGTCCCGAGCAGCTTGCCATCGTGCTCGACCTGCCCCGCACCGCTACCCTGACCCAGCGGAGCATGCTCTACGGCCTGCACGTTCATCCCGAGCGTCCAGGCAGCATCCGGGGCACCTGGCAGCCCGCCTTTGTCGGCCACGCCCAACGCCATTCCGCTCGCCAGGCTGCCATGCGGCATCAGCATCACGCCAATTTGATCGCCGCCCTGGCGCAACTCAAGTCCGAGAGCGGCATGGGCCTTTACAACGGCTCCGAAGTCGTCGCCGAGTCCTGGGGCATGGTCGTGGGCGGTGAGAACGTCCTCGAAGCCTCCTTCTCCTGCATCGACGCCTGGCGCCACTCCTCAGGCCACTGGGGTGCGGTCATGCGGCACCACCGCTTCTTTGGCTACGACATCGCTCGGGGCGCGAACGGCACCTGGTATGCCACCGGCATCTATGCCGACTAGCCCGAGCGGCTAACGAACCCAGCGCGCCCGGTCACCTAGTGGCCGGGCGTTTGCTTTGGACCTGGGCCACACGTCGGAATCGGCAGCGGTCCCTGCACGTCCTTCCCATAGAATGCCGTTGCTTGCCGCGCACTGATCTCCAAGTGGAGGACGTCCCACTGGCTGCCCCCATCCTCATCGAGCAGTTCCCCAATGGGTTGACGCTGTTAGCCGAGCCCATGGCCACTGTTCGCTCCGCGGCCTTCAACTTCCTTGTTCCCGCTGGCTGCATGCACGATCCGCCGGACCGCCTCGGGCTGTCAGCCCTGCTGGCCGAGATGATCTCCCGCGGTGCCGGGAGCCGTTCCAGCAGGGAACTGATGATCGCCTTCAACAGCCTCGGCCTGGACCGGGCTGAGAGCAGCGGCACCCTGCACCTGCGGCTGGCCGGTTCGACCCTGGCCCGCAATCTGATCCCCGCTCTGGAGCTCTACGCCGACGTCATCCTGCGGCCACATTTGCCCGAGGCCGAACTGGAGCCGGCTCAGGAACTAGCCTTGCAAGAACTGGCCGGGCTGGAGGATGAGCCGCGGCAAAAGGTGCTGCTCGAGGTCAAGCGCCGCCATTTCCCGGCTCCCCTCGGCCGCTCCCATCATGGCGTCGCCGAGCATATCGAGGCGACGACCATTGCCGACGTCCGCTCCTTTTGGGAACGGCTGGTCCAACCCCGGGGGGCGATCTTGAGCGTGGCCGGCAGCATCGAGTGGCAGCCGCTCCGCGATGCCGTATCCCGGCTGTTCAGCGCCTGGGAGCCGCAGCCCGAGCCGCCTCTGGCCACGGCTCCGCCTCTGCCCCGCCGCGAGCACTTGACCAAGACCACGCAGCAGACGCAGATCGGCATTGCCTATCCGTCCGTCCCCATCACCCACCCGGACTACTACACCGCTGTCGGGGCTGTCAGCGTGCTCAGCGGCGGCATGAGCGCCCGGCTCTTCACCGAGGTCCGGGAGAAGCGGGGCCTGTGCTATGCCGTGTGGGCCAGTCATCAGATGCTGCGGGAACATGCCTGCGTCTTTTGCTATGCCGGCACCACCAACGAACGGGCCCAGGAGACCCTGGACGTGACGCTGGCGGAACTGGCCCGGCTCGGCGCGGGGGTCGAAGACGATGAGGTCGCCCGGGTCCAGGCAGGGATGAAGTCGGCCCTCATCATGCAGGAAGAGTCGGTGGGGGCCCGGGCCGGGTCACTGGCGGGCGACTGGTACTACCTGGGGCGCGTCCGGAGTCTGGATGAAATCCAGGCCCAGGTCAACGGTCTGACGGCCGACCGCATCGCCGAGTTTGCCCGCTCCCATCCGCCGTGCGACTACACGCTGGTCACGATCGGCCCCAAGCCACTGCAAGCCCCCGCATAGGTGTTCGCCATGGCAGGCAAGACCAGCTCCCTCACGACGATCTTCATGGTCAGCGTGCTGGGTCTGTTCCTGGAACTGATGCTCATCCGGTGGATCAGCACTGAGCTGCGCGTCTTTGCGTACTTGCAGAACACCGTGCTCGTGGTCTGTTTCCTCGGGCTCGGCATGGGCTGCTGGACTTGCCGACAAGCGGTGCGGTCCCACGAGTTCTTGCTGCCCTTGGGCATCATCGTGCTGCTCCTGGCCATCCCCTACACCCGATCCTGGCTGGCCACTCTCACTGTGGTCTTCACGCTGCTCCAGGATTACATGATCTGGGATGAAATCCACCAACAGGCGCCGCTGGTCAATGCCGCCATGATCGGCTTGGGACTGCTGGCGACGCTCCTGCTCATGCTCGTGGTGTGGGAGACCTTCGTTCCCCTTGGGCGCATCCTCGGCCGGTCCCTGGAGGATCATCCCCGGCCCATCGTGGCCTACTCGATCAACATCGCCGGCAGCCTCGCGGGCATTTTGCTCTTCACCGGCGTCAGTGCCTGTTGGGCTCCGCCCTGGGTCTGGCTGAGCGTTGCGGCGGCGGTAAGCCTCGTATTCATTGACTGGCACCACCCTTGGCAACTCGGCTTGCTCGCAGGGCTGATTGCCTTGGCCTGGGCAGCCGACCTCACACCCACCGTCCGCAAACAGCCGGATGGTACGCCCATCGCCAACTTCACCCACGCCGAGGCCCTGGTCTGGTCGCCCTACCAGAAGCTCCATCTGCGGCGGCACGACTACCCGGAGCCGACAGGGACCCATTCGCGCTGGTACTTGCTGGTCAACGACACGCCCTACATGGAACTCGTGGACCTGTCGCCGGAGGCGACCGACCGATTCCCGCAGCTCTTCGAGCCGGCACAACGCGGATGCAGCCAGTACGACGTACCGCTGCGGCTGCGGCCCAAGCCGCGCAAGATGCTCGTGGTCGGCTCGGGGGGCGGCAACGATCTGGCCGCCGGGCTCCGGCACGGGGCGGAGGAGATCGTCGCCATCGAAATCGACCCAGCCATCCTCGATCTCGGCCGGCGCTTCCATCCGGAACAGCCCTACTCCTCGCCGCGCGTCCGCGTCGTCAATGACGATGCCCGGGCCTTTTTCAGCAAGACGACGGAGCGCTTCGACCTCATCATTTTCGGCCTGCTCGATTCGCACACGACCACCTCAATGACCAACTCGCGGTTGGACCACTATGTCTACACGCGGGAGAGCTTCGAACTCGCAAAGCAGCTTCTGGCGCCGGGCGGGATCGCGGTGCTCAGCTTCGAGGCAAGCAAGCCGTTCATCACGGATCGCATCGACCGGGTGCTGCGGGAGGTGTTCACCCAGCAGCCGTTGACCTTCCGGGTCCCGACCAATGGCTACGGCTTTGGCGGTTCGATGTTCGTAGTGGGCGACGTGACCGCGGCCCGCCGGCACCTGGATCTGGACGAGCAACTGCGTGGGCTGGTGGACCAGTGGCAGCGCGCATTCCCGCTGGAGATGCCCGGCACAACGCGCATTTGCACCGACGACTGGCCCTATATCTACCTGCAAAGCCCGCGCGTGCCGATGCTCCACGGTCTGCTCGCGGGGCTGATGCTCATCTTGTTTGTCGTGGCGTGGCGGCGGCTGCGGACGCCAGGCCTGTTCGCGGGCTGGTCCAGTGGCCATGCCCACTTTTTTCTGCTCGGTGCCGCGTTCATGCTGCTGGAGACCCAGAACATCAGCAAGGCCGCAGTCGTGCTGGGCAACACGTGGGAAGTGAACGCGATCATCATCGCCAGTATTCTGCTGATCATCCTGGCGGCAAACCTCGTCGCCGCTCTGTTGCCGCGGCTGCCGCTCTTGCCCGTGCATTTCCTGCTGGTGGGCAGTTGCCTGGGCCTCTACTTCGTGGACCTGGCGTGGTTCGCGGGGCTCGACTACGCTCCGCGTGCCGCCGTGGTCGGACTCGTGACCAGCCTACCGCTCTTCTTTAGTGGCATCGTCTTCATCCGTTCGTTCGCCGTCGTTGCAGGCAAGGACTCGGCCCTCGGGGCCAACCTGCTCGGCGCCCTGGTCGGCGGGCTGCTGCAGTCGCTGACCTTCTGGCTCGGTATTCAGGCGTTGCTACTCATCGTGGCGGGGCTCTATGCCCTGGCGCTCTGGTGGCGACCTTCCTCGGGAACTGAAAGGTAACGACCCCCATGCAGTTTCATCAGGCAACGCTGCCGAATGGCCTGACCCTTATCGGCGAGACCAATCCCGCCGCCCGGTCGGTTGCCGTCGGCTTCTTCGTCAAGACCGGAGCCCGCGATGAAACGCCTGAGCTGCACGGCTGCACCCACTTCCTCGAGCACATGATTTTCAAGGGGACGCCCCGGCGGACCGCCCTGGACGTGAACATCGATTTCGACCGGATCGGTGCCGCCTACAACGCCTACACCAGCGAAGAGAACACGGTCTTCCACGCGGCCATTCTCCCCGAGTACCTGCCCCAGGCCGTCGACATTCTCAGCGACATTCTCCGGCCCAGTCTGCGGACCGAGGACTTCGACATGGAGAAGAAGGTCATCATCGAGGAGATTGAGATGTATGCCGACCAGCCGATGTGGTCGGTCTACGATGAGGCCAAGACACTTTTCTTCGGCTCCCACCCTCTGGCCCGCAGCGTGCTCGGCACGGTGGCCAGCATCGCGGCCCTCCAGCGCGACCAGATGGCTGACTACTTCGGCCGGCGCTACATCGCCCCCAACATTACCGTCGTGGCCGCGGGCCACTTCGACTGGCAACAGTTCGTCGACCTCATCGGAGCGGCTTGCGGCGATTGGCCCGGAGGCACCACCGAACGGGCTCGCCCCGCCCCGGAGCCGCGGGCTGAGTTCAAGGTGCTGGCCAAGGAGACCCTTCAGCAGGAACATGCCTTCCTGATCTCAGGTGGTCCGCCCGCCGATTCGCCGCTCCGCTATGCGGCCGAGATTCTCGCCCACGCCGTGGGGGACGATACGGGTAGCCGCCTCTACTGGGCGCTGGTCGATCCCGGTCTGGCCGAATCCGCCGACCTCAGCTTCCACGAGTACGACGGGGCTGGTGCCTTCTTCTGCTACCTGAGCTGCGATGCCGAGCGCACCGCGAGCAATCTCGCCAAGGCCCTCGCCGTTTTCCGGGAGGTGCAGGCCGAGGGACTGAACGCCGAGGAACTCGCCATCGCCAAGAGCAAGATCGGGTCGCGGCTCGTTCGGGGCAACGAGCGGCCCATGGGACGCATGCAGTCCCTGGGCTTCCACTGGACCTACCTGAACTCCTATCGGCCCATTGATGCCGAACTGGAGACGCTGGACCGGGTGTCCTTGGACGACGTGCGCCAACTTCTGGACGCCCATCCCTTGAATGAGCCGACCATCGTAGCCTTGGGCCCGATCAAAGAGATCGCGCGGCCCTAGCCAGACGGAAGTTGGAAGCAAGGAGCGAGTGGCGGCCCGCTAGCGAGCGGCGGAGCGGGGGCCCGCGCTGGCGGCGGGGACCGGAAGTAGGAGGGCGGTGCCGTCCGAGAGGGGGGCGAAGAGACGCTCGGCACCTAGGGCGGCGACACCGAAGGCGGGCAGCGAGAGGCACCGGCGGCGCTCCCGGACCACGCTGTTCAAGGTTCATCCAAATGTATCCCGAACCCAGGGTGGGGATCAGCAAGAGCGAGCCGACCACGGCCGGCTCGCCGACGATGCCCTGGGCGACCTCATGTTCGCGCGGCGGCGACTGGTTCAACTCCTTGGTCGGATCGAACCACACGAGCCGACGTTGCTCCACGACACAGCCCAGGTAGAGATCGCCAAGGCGAAAAGGGCCCTTGGTGATTCGGCCTCCCGTCTGCCATTCACGCTGGATGGGCAAGCCCGAAATCGAGGCCAGGTAGATCCGGCCACCTTCATCGCCGACGATGACGCAATTCTGTTCGCCCAAGGTGAAAGGCAACAGGGGCGTGGCCAACCGGCCGCTTAGGAGCAAGTCGCCGTCCACCTTCTGCCAGCGCCGGTCCGAGGTTCGTTCCCAACGCAAGATGCGGCGTCCGCCGTCCGTGGCCAGGAGTTCGTTGCCGATGACCAGAGCATGCCCTGGCACGGCGGTGGGTGAGTTGGCATCACGCCAGGTGACCGGGGCCCCAGAGGCCGAGAGCGGGCCATCGAGGAAATACTCGCGCAGATTGCCGTCGCGGCAGGGGACAACGATCGATCCTTCAGCCGTGGCGGCGGCCGTGCCATGGGGCGGGCTGGGCAAGCGAAAAGTGCGTTCCGCGGTGATCCCGCGGTCCAGTTCGAAGCGACGCAGTACAAGCTGCTCCGAGGCAGCGATATACCCCACGACGATGGCCCCTTTGCCGTCGGGCATCGGCGCCAGGCGTACCATGCTCACGCCCCGGATGCGTCCCGCTGGCCACTCCCCGGCCGAAACCCAGGGTAGGGCATCTTCTCCTTCGGGAATCGCCACCTCGTTCAAGACAAAGAGAGCGCCGCTCTTGTCGACCGTGACCACACGGTTGCCGAGCGTGACCGGCTCCTGGGCTGGCACCAGCCCCAGTTGCCGCTGCCAGGTGATCGTGCCGGTCAGGCGGTCGACGGCGGTCACCAGGGCTCGCTCCCGCTCCTGAGTCACGATGATGACGTGCCGCTGGTCGGGAGAAAGGACGGAGGGTTGGAGCGGCGTGCCGAGTTCGAGCGGTTCCCCCGCCGGCACGAGCTGTTGCCGATAGGGATCGAAGAGGCGTCGGTGGAGTTTCCCATCCACGAGCACCCAGAACTCATTCAGGCCGACATGGGCAATCTGGGCCGGCCCCACGGGGTTGATCGCATTCGGCGTCGCCGTCTCACCGATGGCGATGGAAAGCGGGCGCTCGGTCAGGCGGAAGAGGGGCGTGTCTTTGGTACCGCGATTGACGCCGAACAGGCCCAGGAAGCCCTTGTCCGTGGCTAGTCCCACCGTGTCGCCGTCAAACTCGCTGCCGAACCAGGACCAACCCGGGACGGTGAACTCGGCGACAGGGCGGAAGTCCTGCCCGCGCGACTGCGTCGAGAAGGCCCGCAGGACCATGCTGCCCACACCCGTGGCCTCGGCGGTGATGAGCGTGCCGGCGGCGCCAGCCTCGCCCGGCGACGGGGGCACGAGCACCGGCGGTCCACGGAGTCCGCCTGCCGGGTGATCGGTGTAGAGCACGTCCTCGCACATGTTGGTGGCGAGGTTGAAGACGAAGATGCGCTTGGCATCGGCAGGCTGGTAGAGCTTGTTCGTGATGGGATCGACGACCGGTTGGACGGTCAAGGGATGGCCCGTATCGAAATAGCCGATCAGGCGGCCATCGAGCCCGATGACATTGAGTCGGCCGTCACGGGTCGGCACGTAGGCACGCTGGCCGACCAGGAGCACGCCGGCAAAGCTACGGTCGCTCAAGGCCCGGGACCAGAGCCGTTCCCCCGAGCTGATGTCGAGCGCGCTGAGGAAGGTCTGGTTGTTAGACTCGACGGAGATGACCAGGGCCAGTTCGGGCTCGCCGCGGCGAGTGGGCAACCTGGCGGGAAGCTGCGTCACGTCGATGCCGACGCGCATGGCCCATTTGGGTTCGCCATTCCAGGCCTTGAGTCCGTAGAGGGTCCCGCGGGCCAAGGCCAGGACGCAGCGATTGGGATCGCTATCCGCAGGCGGCTCGGCCGGGCCCGGCACCAAAGGCGGACACATGACCAGGCTGGGCGGCATCTTGCCGGGAGGAAGCTTCGAGGGAGGCTGGTTCACCGCGACATAGCGAATCC
Source organism: uncultured bacterium (assembly GCA_937858435.1). Classification (GTDB taxonomy): domain Bacteria; phylum Planctomycetota; class Planctomycetia; order Gemmatales; family HRBIN36; genus CALLZJ01. Next base: position 6,347 of record CALLZJ010000337.1, on the reverse strand, counting down.
AGACCGGCTCATCCTGCCGCAACTGCTCAACGCGCTGGGCCAGGTCGCGATCGTCCTTAAGCCGGGGATGTTCGTCCAGCAGGCGGGTGAAGCTCTGCTGCAGTTGTTCAAGTCGGGCCGAAGTCTGCGCTTCAATGACTGCATTGATCTCTTCATCGAACTTGCGGCGGGCCGTCGCGGCGGCGATGGCCTCGGAAGCGACCTGCAGCTTGGCTTCCACGGCTTTCTGCCGGGTGAGCGCCGCGTCCTGATCGCGTTCTCCGGAACGGGCATCCTCGGCGATGGCCAGCGCTTCCTTGGCCGTCGTCAGCATGCGTGGGTCGGCCGTGCGATCCGCCTGTTCGGCAGCGCGCTCCGCAACCTCGATGGCCGTCGTCCAGCTCTTTGAGCGGTAGTTTTCGTCCTTGAACAGGTCATCGCCCCGGTGGTCGCGAACGAAGGTCGACAGTTCGCGTTGGACCTGGCCCAGCACGTCGGGCTTACCGCTGCTCAGGTCGACCTGAATGCCGGCCCACTTGATGTAGAAGTCGTAGCGGTTCTGCTCGCGGGAGTCGGGGTAACGCTGCTTGAGGTCCTCGTAGGCGCGTTTGGCCCGGCTGAAGTCGCCCTCATTGAGGTACTTCTTGGCCTCGTCCTCCATGGTCTTGCGCGTGTCGGAGCTGCGCGACAGGAACAGCCAGAAGACGGCGGCCAGCGCAATCACACTGACCACCACGAAGCCAATGGCCAGGTTGCGCGTACGGTTGCGGCGCGGCGGATAGTAGTGGTGGTAGTCGCCGCCTGGTCCGGCGGGTGCGTCGGCGGCGTACGGCGCGGCGGATTCGACGGGGTTGCCCTCGTCGTCGAGTAACTCGGCCTGGAAGAACTGGCCGCCGCCGCCCGGAGGGCTCGTGGCCCAATCGGGTTCCGCCCCGGCCAGGGGTGGCGGATTGCTCATCCAGTCGGCCCCGGCTTCGACGCGCTCGACGCGATCCGAAACGGGCACGGCCTCACCATCCGGCGTGAGGCGGAACGGCTTGCGGCACTCTGGGTTAGCGCAGCGCAGCTTCTTGCCCAGCAGACTCTCTTCAATCTGTGCTTCTGTCCCACACATGGGACAGGTGACCGTGATCAGCACGCCGGCTTCTCCCTGTTCGCTAACATGAAAGGCAGATTCAACCTCAGTGTAATGGATAATGCGGCCGGTCTCAACGGGCTAGCCGGAAGGATTTTCCCGGCAGGGGCGGAAAATGCCACTAGTGACGGTCACGAATGCCGGTCTCTACTGCCCGGGAGGCGGTTTTCATATTGATCCGCGCCGGGGGGTGCCGCGGGCCATCGTCACCCATGCCCACAGCGACCATGCACGGCGGGGGTCGGACCAGGTCCTGGTGGCGGAGCCCGGGTTGCCCCTGGCCGCTGCCCGGCTCGGACCTAAGGGATTGGAGGGGGTTCCTTACGGCGAACGGCGGCGGATCGGCGACGTCGAGGTCTCCCTCCATCCTGCGGGGCACGTCCTGGGATCGGCTCAGGTTCGCATCGAGTGCCGGGGGGAGGTTTCCGTCATTAGTGGTGACTACAAGCTCGAAGCCGACCCCACCTGCGCCCCTTTCGAGCCGCTCCGCTGCCATACCTTCCTAACGGAATCGACCTTCGCCCTGCCCGTCTATCGCTGGCCTGCTCCCGAGGACGTCATCGAGCAGATTCAGACCTGGTGGGCGGAAAACCGATCCGAGGGACGAACAAGTCTCATCTTCGCCTACTCCCTGGGGAAGGCCCAGCGGCTGCTGAGCCTCTTGCACTCCGGTCCCAGGCCGATCGCGGTGCATCCGGCCATGGCACCCCTGAACGAGGCTTATCAGGCCGCAGGGGTCGCGCTGCCGGAGGTGCTCGTGCTCGGCGAGGAGACGGCCGCTCAGGTCCGTGGCCAGGGGCTAGTGATCGTGCCGCCGGGCTCGGGAATGGCATGGGTTCGCCGGTTGGCTCCCTGCGTCACGGCGGCGGCTTCGGGCTGGATGCAGGTGCGGGGGCATCGCCGCCGCCAGAACCTCGACGCGGGTTTCGTGCTCTCCGACCATGCCGACTGGCCTGGCCTACTCGCTGCCATCGCGGCGACCGGTGCGGAGTCTATCGGCGTGGGGCACGGTCATGTCGCACCCCTCGTTCGCTACTTGCGGGAAAAAGGACAAGAAGCCTGGGTGGTGGGCGACCATGCCGCGATCCAGGAGGCACCGACTGCTCGGCTGGATAAGGACGACTAGTCGGTCAGCGCGGCTGAGCGGACAAGCGGATACGCTCGTCGGCTTCAGTCAGGAGCCGCTCGAATTCCGCGAACTCGGGCTCGAAGCTGGGGTTGCCCGAATTGCCGCCGCCCGGCTTGGCGCGTCGGCCATAGATGTACTCGCCGTTGTGGGCGCGGTATCGGTCGAACCAGAGCCGTTCCTTCGCCATGACGTTGGCGCGGACCTGGTCGGCAACGCCGTCGGCCCAAGAGTTTGGTGACCAACCAAGCTGACCCCAAGCTGTCTCCCAGGCTCGGCGATAGCCCGCGGAGTTGAAGTGAATGCCGTTGTCCGTGAGCGGCGCGCCACAGGAACCGTCGAGGCCGTCGAAGAGATCGACGAAGCCAGCGGCCCGTTGCTCAGCGACGCGCCGGGTGACCGCCACGTAGTCTGCCAGCCGCTCGTTTTGTTCGCGTCCGTCAGGCCAGGGCGGGCCGAGGTTCTCATGGCGGGGCGGCGCGATCAGGACCAGGTCGGCCTTGGTGGGGGCGAGGCGCTCGAGGAAGCGGTTGAGCGACTTCTCGAATGCGGGCAACTTCTCCCGGCCGCCGTGAGCTTCGCTGGTGCCGAAGCAGATGAAGATCAGGGTCGGTCGAATCTGCTCCATTTGAGCTTCGAGTGGCTGATAATTCAGGGGGCGTAATTGGACGTCGACGGTGTCGCCCGGCCAGGCTAGGTTACGGACGATGAAGCGCGTCTTGGGAAACGCCTGCCGCAGTGTCGTCTCGAACCAGCCATGATGGCGATCCCGATCCAGGAAGTTGTTTCCGACCAGAACGACGCGTTCACCGTCGCGGAGTGGGCGGAACCGGGCTGGGGCATGGCCGGCCGGTTGCTCTGCGGACTCAGGTTGCTCCAGGAACCGCGTCAAACGGCTCGGAACATCCGTGCCCAGAATGTCGACTTGATGGTCAAGCAGTTCCTGCCAGACGTCGGGCCGCTCGGGAACACCCCAGAAGCGAACGAGCCGACCCTTCGTGTGGGCCCGGCCCACGAACTGGGCCAGCTTCCCCCGCTCGGCGTCCGGCATGGGACTGTTGCCCCGCCATTTGAACAGCTTCGACCAGCTCTCGCTGACCCAGGGCATGGCGTGGACGGGGATGTCGCTCCAGACCTCGCCTTCCCGGCCATCGAAACCGGCGAAGCGGTGGCTTTGATTCAGCAGGGATTGTCGGGCCATGTTGCCGGAGATGATCGCAGTCACGGCCCGAGGGATGAACTGGCCGTCTCGATACTCGGAGAAGAGCTCGGGATAGCGGCGCAGGACGGCGTCGAGTGCCTGATAGGTGGCCTCGGCCTCGGTCTTCACGTCAATGAGCAGATAGAAGTGTCCGGTTCGCGGTTGGATGCGTCCCTGGGGATGGGCGGCAGCGAGTTCCTGGAGCGGCTTCAGATACAGGGACTCCAGCGTCCGCTCCGGCTTGAGTTGCCAGGTGTCGTGCCCGATGAGCAGCGCTCCGTCCACGAGGTGCACGTCAGCTTCAACGCTGTCGAAGCCAGCGGCGAGGGCGTCGTGCAAAGGCCGTGCTCGGAAGTAGTCGTTGTGGGAATGGCGAATGACCGTGGCTCGAGCGGAGCGTGCCGGAACCGGAACGTCGTCCGAGCGTAACGGGACGTAGACCACGGGCCGAACGCCGTCCTTGGTCGCGGGCCTCGCGCCCCCCTCCCCGGCTGGCGGCGCCTTCGTGTCAGGCGCAGCCGCGGGCGGTTCCTTCCGGCAGCGGTGGAGTGACATCAGGGCGTAGGCCGTCCCATAGGGCTGATGGTAGTTATAGAGCGGGTAGTCCCACCAGGAGCCGTCCTGCTCCTGAAGCGGGATCAGGATGCGGGCCAGGTGGTCCTGGTAAAAGGGGCGCTGCCCCGGTGGCAGAGCTTCAATGCACTGGGCCGCATAGAAGTGGCCGTAGTAGAAGAAGTAGCCTGCGACGCCAAAGTAGGACTCGTGCGGAATCGGCCGCTTACGGGCAATGTCAAGCCATAGGTTGCGGGTGATAAGCCGATCCAGCCAGGTGATCAGCACCTCGTCGGTGATGAGTTGATCGCCCCAGATGCGCAGGGCGAGGTTGCAGGCTTGCGACCGCCCCAGGCTGCCGCCCGGCCGATTGATATCCATCATCGGCCGCCACTTCAAATACTCGCCGTAAAGGTAGGAGAAATCGGGCTTGCGTTGCCGCACGATGGAGGCGGTCGCACGCTTGACCATGCCGTCGGGCAGTTTGAGGCCAAGCTGCGCCGCCTCGTGCAAGGCGATCAGGGCCGTCGCCGCCGTGAAGCTGGACGACTCGCCTGCCGGACGCTGCGTGCCGATCTTCAAGTCATAGTAGCCCCAGCCGCCGTCCACGAGTTCGTATCGACTTAGAAAGTCGATCTGCTGCTCGATCAGCTTCTTGATCTTGGCCTGGCGTTCCGCGTCCTTGGGTAACCGGCCATGCATCCGGACCAGGGCCCTGATCGAATAAGAATGGCTCCAGACGTTGTAGATGGCGTCGGGAGTGGCCCGCCGGACCTTGGGCAGCATGTCGATCATCCAGCTCTCGGCCCGGTCGAGTGCCCGCAGGACCTCGGGACGCTGGTCGTCGACCTCGATCAAGGCGGCAATGCCCAGCGCCGTCGTCGCGCACTGGAAGGCCCAGAGCGAGCCAGGCACGGGAGCGTAGATATTCAGGTTCTTGGTGCGGTAGTGGTTGCCAAACGAGCCGTCTTCGTTCTGGGACCGCACCAAGAAATCGACACCGCGACGGATCGCGGCTTCCAGCTCCTGGGACGGCACGGGCTCCGGGGGCTGAGGCTTCAGCGGCGGGTCGGTCTGGTTCGTCCGCGCCGGTGCAGCCGGTTTGGCCTCGGGCGGCTCGGTCTGGACCACGCCGACCGCCAGGCCGACGAGGGCCGCGAGTGACAACAAGAAGCGGTACATCTAGGACCCCTTCTTCGGTTCGGCGGATGGGCTCTTGGGCGCCGGCTTCTCAGCCAGAATCTCGTCGCCTTCCTTGAGCCCTTCCAGAATCTCGATCTTCGAACCCATCTTGACGCCAGTCTTCACGGTCTGCTTCTTGGGCTCCTCGCCCGGCAGCCAGACATAGGTGGCATCCTCGTCACCCTCTTCGCTGAAGACCGCCGAGGCCGGCACCAGCAAGGCGTCCGACTTGGAGTAAGTCCGGACCTTGATCGAAGCGGAGTAGCCCGGCGCTACCCCTTCGAGACGTTCCCCCGTGACGAGGGACATTTGGACGTCGAACCCGCCCGAAGGGACCAGCACCTGGCTGATGGCGTCGATCTTGGCGGCAAGCTTGTTCTTGGGAAAGGCCGTGGGCGATACCTTGCCGCCCTGGCCGACCTGGAGCGTCTCGCGGTCCTTTTCCTCGGCGACGGCGCGCACCCGCAGGCTGGCCGGATCGACGATCGTGAAGAGCACCACGCCGGTCTGCATCTGGCCGGAAGAGAAGGCCCGCTCGAACTCGCTGAGTTGCTGGAACTGGCCGCGTACCGCCCGGCCATAGAAGGCCAAGCCATCGGCTGGGGAGGCGACTTCCATAAGCTTGCGGTCGCCCTGCAGCTTATCGAGCCGCTCCTTCGCCTTTTCAAACTCGCGCTTCTGCCGTGCCAGTTCATGCCGCTTCTGAGCCAGGGTGAGGGGCAGCGTGAGCTTGGCCCGCTCGTGGCTGATAGCATGCCGGCGGGCAATCTCGCGCATGTTGATTTCCTGGCGCGGCAGGGAGGTCTTCAGGGTGTTGTCGCGGTTGCGTAGCGAACTCTTGAGAAAGAACTCGGCGTTCTCAAGCTGGTTGCGTTGCCGGCGGAGGATGATCTCCTCCGTCTCTTCCGTCAGGTCCTTGGCCCGGTACATCTTCTCGAGCTGACGCAACTCTTCCCGAACGTACTCCACGTTGTGGGTGGAGTTCTTAACGGAGAAGTGGGCCGACTCCTCGGCGGCGGGTCGGTCGATGGTCAGGAAGCGCTCCAGGTCCTCGTCGGCATTGCGGCGGACCCGCTCAGCCGCTTCCAGGTCGAGCGGCGTCGTCTGCTCGAGGACGGCGAGTTCTTTCTCGGCCAACTGAAGGGCCAGCTCGGCCGCCTGGACACTCGCGG
>CALLZJ010000336.1 GCA_937858435.1 uncultured bacterium | reverse complement strand
GGTATCCCGAAAAGGGCCGCCGGGCGCGTCCCGCGGGGTGAGGCGCCGCCCGCGCCGTTGGGGGGAAGGCAGAGGACGGGGGGGAAGAGCATCCGGGGTTGGGGGTAACTGGCGGGTGGGGGGGGCCTCGTCGACTCGCCGCTTCGGCCGGGGGAAGAGCGTCGGCCTCATGGGGGGTGAGGATTCGACGCCCAGGTTGCACGTGTCTCCTTATGCAGCGCGAGCGGCGGGCAGCACAAACTGCTTCGTGCTCTTGGCCGCCACTCCCTTCGTCATCAAGAACGGGGCCAGGCCCCGGCGACTAAACTGTTCCACTTGGGCGAAACCCGCGAGGCGGAACAGATCGGAAGAGGCCACGACCTTGCGCCAGCCCATCTTGCGGAACAGCGCGCGCAGTTCCAGCCCCGAACAATGGTGCACGCCGCCTTCGATCGTCGTCACCGCCACGTCGAACACCAGCCAGCCCCAAAGCCGATCCCGGTTGCCGTCGATCAGGAGCAGCCGGCCATCGGGCCGCAGCACCCGGAACATCTCGGCCACCGCGGCTTGCTGCCGGGGGTAATGGTGAAAGCTGTGGCGGCAGGTCACCACGTCGAACGATCCGTCGGCAAAGGGCAGCCGTTCGCTGTCACCCCGCACCACGGTCACCTGGTCGCCCACGCGGGCCAGCCGCTCCTGCCCCTGATCGAGCATCTTCGCGCTCAGGTCGAGGCCGAAGCAGCCCAGGTTCGAGAATTCGTGAGCGGCCTGGACCAGAAACTGCCCGGTCCCGCAGCCGATATCCAGTAGCCGTTCGTCACTCGCACGCAGTTGCTGCAGCATCATCTGATGCGATGGATGAAAGATCATCCATTGCAGCCAACTACGGTCGTACGTTCGGCTCCAATGATCGAACTCCCGATTCGCCGTCTCGCGCAGGTAGGCCATCCTTGAACCTCCGAGCGTGGAGTTCGTCTGCTCCACCTTTAGAGTCGGCCTGCCCACGTTGTGACTGAACCTAAAGCAAGAGCCGTGCCAGAATCCCATTCCGCACAATCGCTTCGCGCCGAATGACTGGTTTTTCCTGGACAGCCGCTGCCAGAATCGGTCTGCTAGACGCCAGCGACCGGAGCCACCGCGGGCTCCTTTGTAACTTCGCTGCCGCGCTCTTTGTAACTCTTACCGGCCGGAGACTCATGTCGGACCTCGAAGCCCGTTTGCTGGCCGAGATCGAACGCATCCAGTTCGTCGACCCGCACAGTCACATCCAACCCCGCACCCCCGCCGCCCGCAGTCTCGACGACCTGCTCGGCTACCACTACTACACCGAGCTTGCCCATTCGACCGGGATGGGCCACGAGCCGCTTGGCCCTAACTTCCCACCCCGAGAGCGTGTTCGCCGTCTGCTCGCCCAGTCCACCCACTTCCGCAACACCGTCCAATACTCCTGGCTCGTCGCGATTGCCCGGTACTTCCTGGGTTGGACGGACACCCTCGGCCCAGAGCAGTCCGACGCATTATGGGACCGCGCGGAAACGCTGATGGCCCAGCCGGACTGGGAGAAGCAACTGCTCAACCGGACCGGGGTCGAACAGATCTTTCTGACCAACGACTTCGACGACGATCTGACCGGCTTCGATTCCCGCCGCTACGTCCCTTGCCTGCGGACCGACGAACTGGTCTTCCGTGGGACCGAGCCACGGGTCCGAGATCGGTTAGCGGCAGTGACGGGCGTCGAACCGATCGGCCTGGCCGGTTGGCGGCGGGCCATCGCTGCTTTGTTCGAGCGTTTCATCCGCCACGGGGCCGCCTACTGTGCCGTGTCGCTGCCCCCCGACTTTGAGCCCCAGCCCCTCCCCGAGGCCGAACTCGACCGGCTCCTGCAGCCAGACCAGCCCGCATCCCGGCAGCGGTCGGTCGGCGTTTTCTGGGAGCTGGCCCGAGCCTGTGCTGAGTGCGGTCTCCCCTTTGCTCTGATGATCGGCGTCCATCGCCAGGTCTACCGGGCCGGCGTCTACCAGGGCCAGGACCTCTTCGACCAGCGGACTTCCTTGCACGCCTTCGCCGAGCTGTTCAATGCCTTCCCCGGGGTACGCTTCTGCGTCTCGGTGCTCTCCAGCCCGCAGAATCAGGAGCTGGCCAGCTACAGTTGGATCTTCCCCAATGTCGTCCCGTTCGGCCATTGGTGGTACGCCAACGCACCGGCCTACATTGAACCCGACTTGCGGGCCCGCCTCGACGTGGTGCCTTACGTCAAGCAGCTTGGCTATTACAGCGACGCTTACAAGCTCGAGTTCATTTGGCCAAAGGTGGCGATGTATCGCCGCTGCCTGGCCCGAGTGCTGGCCCGCCACTTTGTCATCGAACGGCACGGGAGCGAGGACGAGGCTCTCAACCTGGCCCGGGCCCTGCTCCGCGACAATGCCCGCCAGATGTTTCGGCTCGGCGAACGGACGCCAAGCGATGTTCCGTCTTGAGGCCAAGGAGTTTCCATGCCCGATTCGCGATCAAGCCATTCGCTCATGCTCCTGCTCCTTAGCTTGGGGCTCGGCCTGCTTCTGGCCGCCGGACCGAACCCTACACCGACGGCGCCGGCGCGGCGTGAGCCGCTGGTTTGCACATTCTCCATCGTGGCCCATGACCCGGCGACCGGCGAGTGGGGTATTGCCGTCGCCTCCAAGTACCTGGCTGTCGGCTCCGCGGTCCCCTTTGCAAAGGCTGGCGTCGGGGCGGTGGCGACGCAGAGCTACGTCAACGTGCGTTTCGGTCCGGACGGGCTCAAGCTGCTGGCCGAGGGCAAGTCAGCCCAGGAGACGGTGGATGCGCTGGTGGAGGCCGACCCGGGGCGCGATCGCCGGCAAGTGGGCGTCGTGGACCGAAGTGGTGCAGCCGCGTGCTTTACTGGCCCGGGCTGCCTGGCCTGGGCGGGGCACAAGACCGGCCCCCACTTTGCCTGCCAGGGCAACCTGCTGACTGGGCCCGAGGTGATCGATGCCATGGTCGCCGCTTTCGAAGAGTCCAAGGGTCCACTCGGCTGGCGGCTCATGGACGCCCTCACGGCCGGGGACAAGGCGGGCGGCGACCGACGCGGCAAGCAATCGGCCGCCATCTACATCGTGAAGGACAAGGCGGGCCCACTGGGAATGAGCGACCGCTTCATCGACCTGCGGGTCGACGATCACGCCGACCCCGTGCCCGAACTAGCCCGCATCCTCGGTCTGCGACTACGCCGGCCCGCCCAGCCATAGTCCAAAGCCAGCCGCTCTCTCACCCAGAACGGCCCGCTCTGTTACAATGACAAAGTCCTTGGCCATCTCCATCCCATAGCTGCGGCCATGTCCCGTTGGCGTCGGCTCTATGATCATGCCCTGTACGGCGCCCTTGACGGGCTGCTGGCATGGATGCTTTTTGGCACGCTCATCCAGCCCACGTGGACTTGGTGGCTCTCGGCCCTCGTCGGCGGCGGGCTCATCGGCGCGGCGGTCGGCGGCACCCTGGTCGGACTGGGCCCTCTGCTTGACGGCACCTGGCGCCGCTGCGTCCGCTTCACCGCCGTCGGCACGCTCTTAGGCCTCGTCGGCGGCGCGGTTGGCTTCTGGGTCGGCGAGGCCGTCCATTACGCCCTGCTCCCCGGCGCGACGGCCCCCGGGTCGGTGCGAATCCTCGGCGCACTGCTGGATCGTGCCCTCGGCTGGATGATCTTCGGCCTGGCCATCGGCATGGCGGAGGGGCTGGCCATGCGCTCCGTCCGCAAGATGGGCTACGGGGCCATCGGCGGTACGCTGGGCGGACTCGTGGGTGGCGCCGTCTTCGGCACGCTCATGACACTCCTGACTCCGGGAGCCAGTGCCTACCTTTGGGGCCAGATGTTCGGCCTGATGATTCTGGCGGCCGCGATCGGCCTCTGCACGGCCCTCGTGGAAGACGTGCTGCGGCCCGCCGCCCTACGAGTCGTGCGGGGCTGGCGTGAGGGGCGCGAACATCCACTCCTCAAGTCGGTCGTGGTCGTGGGACGGGACGAGGCCGCCGACGTGCTGCTGCTGCGCGACATGAACGTCGCCAAGCGGCACGCCATCATTCGGCAGCAAGAGGAGCGATTTCTCCTGGAACTGGCCGAGGGGCGGCCGGAGCACACGCTCCGCAATCATGAGCCGGTTCTCGATGGGGTGGAACTGCACGACGGCGACCGCCTGCAGTTCGGGAGCACCGTGCTGCGTTTCAGCCGCCGCTCGACGCCGAGCCGGCAACCCGCATCGACCCCGGTGCTCACGGCCGCGCCAGCCTGACGGACCAGCGATGATGCAGCCGCACCGGAGTGATGCCCGGCATCGGCCGCAGCGGCGTCGTCTCCAGCACGGCCAGGTCGCCCTCCAGCGTGTATTTCAGCGGCTGCCCGTTGACCGGATCGCAAGGCAAAGGCAGCCCGATCAGATCAAGCCGCGCCGGCCAGCGGCCCTCATTAGTGGCCGCGAAGTGCCGCAGCGCTTCGACGTGCATGAGCAGCACGAGTTGCTGCTCCAGTCGTATCTGCGAATGGCGGACCTTGGCCACAACCGGCAGGAGCGCAGTCAGCAGCGCACTGGTGTCTTCCTTCGGGACCTGATCCATGGCGGCCCTTAGCCCCGCCTCAGCTTGCCAGTAGGGCATGCTCGTCCACTTCAGGAGTTCGTCGCGGAGCACTTCGACGCGGAGCAGCTCATCGAGCAGAACAACTTGTACCGGCGGTAGCTTGTCCACCTGCTGCGGCGGGATGCCGGTCTGCTTCAGCCGCTGCCGGGCGCGTGCAATCTCCTGGGCGTTCTGCGACCGATTGGCGACCTGAGCCAGCGCCAGGCGGGCCGCTTCCTGGCCGTCACGTGGCGACATCATGGCGATCATGATCTGGTACTTCTCGATAAACTTGGGCAACTGGGTCACGTCCATAGGCGATTCGGGGGCCAGCGCAGCCTTGATGTCCGAGAGTGCGAACCATCGCTCACCCTCCCATGCTGCCCGGAGATCGACCAGCCGCGGATACGCACGCTGCAGGGCCCAGAACAGATTGGGTGACTCCGGCAGTTGCTGCCACTCGCGGACGACGCCACAGGTTTGACTGCCGATGGCCAGCCCCACGAGCCCACCGATGAGCGTCGGATGTTGCTGGACATGGCAGGTCATGGCGTTCAAGGTCTTGAGCGTGCCCAGAGCGGCATGGAAGTCGCCATCGCGGAGTTCGAGTCGCGCCCGGAGTAGGAGCGCGTTGGCCAGGCCGCGGAGGACGTGCAGATCGGGCACGAGCGCTGCCATGCCGTCCCGGCGCAGGTCGTTGGTCGCTTGCCAATCGAGCAGGGTCATGCGGGCGGCCTCATCGGCATACCGGAGCATCCGGCCGCCGTAGCGCTTGTCGAGGCTCTTGGGCAGTTCGGCCAGCGGCATCTCCAGGTGCGCTTGCCGTTCCTCAAGCACCTTTTCGTTGTGGTAGAAGTTGTTCTGCTCCATGAAACACTTGAGGTAGGCCTGCACGACCACGCCGGTGCGGAGTTCATTGATCTCGGGCAAGAGCGCGTAGGCAAGAGCGGGCGTGGGCAGTGCCTGGGCGTGGACCGTGACGACCTTATCCTCCCGGCCCGCGGGGGCCGGAGTCTGCGCCGGCAGCAGCATCAGTATCGGGGCCACGAGAACGATCAATCGAACCAACATGGGCACGCTCCGGAATACGCGAAGGGAAGCGGATCCTGCCACGCCAAGGAGCAGGCGGCAAGGCTCCGCGGACAAGTGCTGCCACCAGCGGGTCGTTACTCGTCGGCCCAGTGCCGCCCCTCGGCAGCACGAAGCGGGCTATCGGGTGCCTGCAAGACGCGACTCGTCGGCCCGGGCAGATCTTCCGTGGCCAACCAGTGAACCAGATCGGCGACTAGGGTTCCAGCTTCGGGCGCCTCCACAGGGACAACAGCCAACGGGATCGGCTCGGCGTCTCTTGGTCCGCGTGGCCAAAGGAGTGCCGCCAGCAAAATTGCCTGCGAAAGGGCGAGCAGACTGGTCGCCGTCGGCCAGAATCGGCTCGGTTGTGCTGCCTGCTTTCCCGCCTCGAAGAGCAGCAGATCGCGGTCGAGCCCGACCCCATGGGGCGTCAGCCGCTGCAGCAACTCAGACAGTCTTGGCTCAGCCATGGCCTACTCCAATTCCAGCGACTGGGGCAGCCCCAAGCGTTCACGGAGGGCCGCGAGCCCTGCCGCGAAGCGTCGATGGGCCGTGCTCGCCGCCACGCCTGCCAACTCGGCAATCTGTTCAAACGACAGGCCGCCCCAAAGGCGCGCCACAATGACTTCCCGCTGTTCGACGGGCAAATCGGCCAGCGCCGCCACCGCCGCGGCCACGTCCAATCCTTCCAGCGCCGCGTCGGTGAACCAGCGCCCGACCACGGCCGACTCGCGTCGCAGCCGCCGCTGCTCCACCCGAGCCGCATCGATCGCCGCGTTGCGCACAACCCGGTGCAGCCAGGCCACCGGCTCCGGAGGCATCTTCCCCTGGCGAATCAGCTTCAGAAACGCTTCCTGGACGATGTCCTCGGGCACGGCACTCCACTGCCGGGCATAAAGCACCAGCGCGGGGCCATGGCGATCCACCAGGTCGGCCAGTTGCCGCGGGTTCATCAGTGGTTCAACGACAAGGAGCTCGTGTCATTCCGGGGCCCGGGAGAAATTCATCGCCGCAGCCGCATTTGCTTGAACGCGCTGACACAGCCGGTGATGGCCAACTCCGTCGGCAGGCGTTCGATGCTCGACGCACCAAAGAAGCCGACGATCCCCTCGGTGTGTTCGAGGATATACTGGGCATCGCTGGGTTCGGAAATGGGGCCGCCGTGGCAGAGCACCAGGATGTCCGGCTTGGTCCGCCGGGCGGCATCGGCCAAGGCCTGGACCCGCTGGGCCGACTGTTCCAACGTCAGGGCCGTCTTGGCACCGATGCTGCCCTTGGTCGTCAGCCCCATGTGAGGGATGAGCACGTCGGCCCCAGCCTGGGCCATCCCCCGAGCCTCCTCTTCGTCGAACACGTAAGGGCAGGTCAAGAGGCCGAGTTCATTGGCCGTGCGGATCATGTCGACCTCGAGACCGAAGCCCATGCCGGTTTCTTCCAGGTTCTGGCGGAAGATGCTGTCCTTGTCGATGAGGCCGACCGTGGGAAAGTTCTGCACGCCGCTGAAGCCCTGGGCCGCCAGTTCCTGCAGGAACAGCTTCATCACGCGGAACGGGTCGGTGCCGCAGACGCCGGCCAGGACGGGGGTGTTCTTGACAATGGGCAGCACCTCCCGGCCCATCTCGGCGACGATCTGGTTGGCGTCGCCATAGGGCATGACGCCGGCCAGGCTGCCGCGGCCAGCCATGCGATACCGGCCCGAGTTGTAGATGATGATCAGGTCGATGCCGCCCGCCTCGGCACACTTGGCCGAGAGGCCAATCCCCGCCCCGCCGCCGATGATCGGCCGACCCGCCGCCACCTGCCCTCGCAACCGGGCCAGACATTCTGCCTTGGAGAAGAAGCTCATGGGCGATCCCTCTGCGATTTCAGCGGCCTGGTCCAGCCTGGCGACCTTGAACCTCACTTGTCTGAATAGGCGAACTGGGTTACTCTGGCTCGGCCCACGTCGGAGGAGCGCCACGGATGGCCGAGATTCGCTGGGAAACGGTCCCCTGCCCCCTGTGCCACGCACAGGCCGCCACGACCGTTCTGGAACTGTCCACTTCTCCCTGGGGCCGACCTCTGACCCTGCGGCAATGCCGCGAATGCACACTCGGCTACCTGAGCCCTCGGCCCGTGCGGGCCGATCTGGGACTGCTCTACGCTCAGGACTATGAAGCCTATCAGCCCACCCCGGTCAAACCGCTCAACTGGCGGCGGCGGCTGGCGGAACGGTTCGAGCGCTGGGTCTGCCAGGCCCATCTGAACTCCCCGCCGAGGAGGGACGGACTCTGGCCTCGGCTTGCCACTTGGCCGCTGCGCCTCTGGTTCACGCCGCCCCCCGACGCCCTGATGGCCATCCCTTACACCGGCCAGGGTCGGCTGCTGGATTGCGGCTGCGGCGCGGGCTGGTACCTCGCTCGGATGCAGGCCCGGGGCTGGGACGTCATGGGGCTGGACTTCTCACCGCATGCCGTCCAGGCCGCCCGCGAGCACTACGGCCTCGATGTCCACGTCGGCTCGCTGCCCCACCCGTTGGTCGGTCCCGCCTCCTTCGACGTCGTCACTCTTGGACAGGTGCTCGAACACGTGCCTGATCCCCATGAGTTGATCGCCGCGGCCGTGACGGCCCTCCGGCCCGGCGGCCGGTTGGCCCTCTCCGTGCCCAACCTCGCCAGTTGGGGACGCGCCGCCTTCGGCCCCTACTGGTGGCCGCTCCAGCTACCTCTGCATCTCTTGCACTTCACGCCCACCGCCATGCAGCGACTCCTGGCCGACCATGGGCTCGGCGTCCGGGAGCTGCGCATGATGCGCATGACCAACTGGATGCAGCGGTCCTGGCAACTCGGGGAGGCAGATCGCTGGCGACAGCAGCCTCCGCCCCTGCCACGTTGGCTGGGCCGGCGGCGCTTGACCGCCAAGTTGCTCACCCACTGGACGCGGCTCCAAGGGCAGGCCGACGGGATGAGGGTCCTCGCCGAGAAGCCCGCCCAGGCCCCGCCGCTGCCCGCTCATCGGGCGGCGTGAGTCGCTAGTTGCCCTCGGGCTTCTCGAACAGTTTCTCGTCCAGTTGCTCATGGTAGCGCGGCTCGCTCATCTCCGACTCGATCATGAGCTTGCCGTCCCGCAGCACCTTCAGCTTGCGGAAAACCATGCGCTCCCCCTGCTTGTAGTAATCCTGGAAGAAGGCTTCGCTCTTCACCTTGGCCCAGCCGCTGAACTCATCCATGACCAGCGTCTCGAGCTTGACGAGCAGGCCCGAACCCTTGTCGAAGTAGAGAGTGATATCATCCTGCCCGGTGTGGGAAACGCGCACCCCCACGGCCGGCTTGCCCTCGACGTCGGCTTCACCAGCCAGAGCCAAACGAAACCCGGGCTTTTCCAGCAGCGGGTAGAGCGAGGTGACCCAGAACTGATGAGCCTGGTTCTTGGCATAGGCGAGCTTCTCGCCCCGCACCTCCTCCACCATGCCGCTCGCCCCTTGCCAGGCCTGGTCACCGCTCAGCACAAAGACCAGGCGAATGGGCAAGTTCGTGCTTTCGAGGTCGAAGCGATACTGTCCCGGCGGCGCGATGTGCCAGCTCGAAGTGAAGAAGATCTCCTGCCCCATGGCATGGAAGGTGCCCTTTTCCTTCCAAGTGGATGAGCGCGCTTGATCCGAGAGCTTGCCGCCTGCCGCTGCCAGGCCGCGCTCGATGATAGCCTTGGGGTCGGCCGCGGAGCCGAGGCCGACAGAGCCGGCCAGTAGCGTGCCGACCAGACTGACCACGATGCCGACGCTGAGGGGACGCATGGGACCTCCAAGAGAGGCGGGAAATGGGGGCGCAAATGCGATCGACTGGCCGCTAGCATCCTACGGAAAAGGTGGCGGCGGACCGCTACAATGAGAGGCGCGGGCCCACGCCGGCACGGACCGCACCTCGGAGCGCTGACCACGCATGGACGAACGCCAAGTTGCACTTCCCACGCAGGTCCGCAAGCGCGGGGGCCGGCTCGAGCCGTTCTCGCGGGAGAAGGGGGCCGGTGCCCTCTATGCCGCCCTCACCAGCCTGGGCGCCGCTGACGCCTTCCTTGCTGGGGAGCTAGCTGACAGCGTCGTCCATTTCCTCTGCCTCGACGACCTGCCCGATCCCTTGCCCTCGACCCGCATCGCCGAGACGGTGATCAAGGTCGTCCACGAGTTGGGCCAACCGGGGCTCGCCTGGCGCTTTGACCTGAGCGGTCGGGAGCGCCGCCGGCTCGAACCCGCTCCCTCGGGTCGCGCCCTCCCCGGGCCACTTTCCCCCGCCGATCAGATCGACCTGGTCGACTGGATCGGCTCGCTCACCGGCCCTGACCTCGACCGACAGTGCGGCCAGCGGCTGCTGGAGCACGTCGCTGGGCCAGCCATCTACCCCCGTCATCTGTGGGCCGCCCATCAGGAGGGACTGCTTCGGCTTGGCGGGCTGAGCCATCCCAATCGCCTTGCCGAGTGGACGACCCGACTGGCTCCCGTCGACGTGCTAGGACTCGTCGCCCGGTCGGCCCGGCTCGTGGGCCGACGGCTCGACCTCGAGGCGGTCGACGTGGAACTGGCCTTGGCCGACCTGCCGCTGGAAGCCGTGGACGATGTGGTACGCCAGGCCGCCCATGCCGCCGACGCCTTCGGACTGGAATTGGCCCTGCATCTCCAGTCCCCGGCACCGGCCTGGTCCCAACTCGCGGTGGGCCCGCTCTTCCCACCAGAGTTGTTCACGGCCGCGGAGGCGGCAGGCGGACCGGCCGCCCATCGCCCCTGGCGCGAAGCGGTGCTAAGCGCCTGCACCAGCCTGGCCCCGCCCTTACGTCCCCCGACCATCGTCTGGCATTGGCAAGGCACTGAGCCCGACGCGGAATCGGACCTCGTGGCTGGGGCTTGGGCCCGGGGAACTCCCGTGGAAGTGGTCTTCCAGCGAACCCGGGGCCCGAAGTTGGTGCTCCCCGATGCCGTGCTCGCCGATCTTACCCTGGACCTTGCCGTGCTCCGTGAACGCCAGCCGCAGCGCTTCGACCTGGAGGGCTTCATCGGCAAGGTCCGCAGTCTCGCCCGGCTAGCACTGAGCGCTGCCCAGGCCCACCGGCACTTCCTCAAACAGACGGCCACCCCCTGGCCCGCCTTCCTCCTGGAACAGGCCGGTGTGCGCCTGCGAGTGGAAGGTTGGCCCGCCCTCGTGCCCGAAGTGGCCCGCGACCTGGGAACGACCAGCCATGAGGAAGCCGAGTTGCTACTCCATCAGGCCCTGGCCCGGCATCTGCAGCCGATGCTCCAGGCGGAAGGACGGACCCAGGCCCTGGTCGCCGTCGTGGCCCCGCGTGTGCCCTGGCTCGGCGAGCACGATGACCGGGATTGGGTCTCACTGGGCCGCTGGCTGGCTCCCTGGGGTGCGACGGGCCGGGTCGATTGGCAGCCGATCCCAGGAGAAGCGGTCGCCCCGCGGCTACGGCAGGTGGCCAGGCAGACGGCGGTGGCGCGCCTGCGGATCAACCCTTCAGTCCATGACGGGCGAAGGCCGCGTCCAGCACCGCATCCATGAGCCGCTCGTAGCTCCAGCCATTCAGACCCGCGAGAATGACCAGATCGCTGGTGATGGGATTGATGCCGGGTAGCGGGTTGACTTCGAGGAAATACGGCACCCCCTCCCGCAGGCGAAAGTCGAGCCGGGCCACGTCCCGGCAGCCCAGGGCAACAAAGGCGCTGAGTGCCGCCTGGCGCACGCGCTCTACCTCTTCTTCCGGCAGTTGGGGCGGCGACTCGTAGCGGACGCGATTCTCGTAGTCGCGCTTGACCTCCAGGCTGTAGACGAACTCCGACGTCGGCTGGCGCGGCACGACCCGCAGTACGCCCACCACCTCGGGATGCTCATTACCAACGACGCCGACCGTCAGCTCCTCGCCAGCGATAAACTCCTCGGCCAGGATGGGCTGATCGTACTGAGCCCGCAGTTCCTCCAGCCGTGCCTTCAGGTCGGGCCCCGCCGTGACGACGCAGGCCCCGCGAATGCCCTTGCTCGAACCTTCCCAGGCGGGCTTGAGGATGACCTTCCGCCCCTGCCAGGCTGGGTCGGCCAGCCGCGCGGCGTCGGCAGCGCGGGCCACCACCAGACCGGCCGGCACTGCCACTCCCGCGGCGGCCACCAGCGTCTTGGCGGCCGGCTTGTCCAGCGTCACCGCCAGCGTCAGCGGGTCCGAGCCGGAGAACGGGATGCCCAGCATCTCCAGGAGACTTGGCACCCAGGCTTCGCGGCTCCGGCTGGCCCCACGCCCTTCCGCCAAGTTGAAGACGAATTCGGGAGGCGACTGGAGCAGCTTCTCCATCAGGCCGCGACCGTCGCCGAGCAGTTCCACTTCGTGGCCGCGCCGCCGCAGGACCTCCGCCAGGGCGCCGATGGTCTCGGGACTATCGAATTCCTCCTGAAGATCGTCCGGGGCGTCCGGCCGAGCCTGGGCCGGGTCCTTGAGCGTGCAGGTGATGCCTATACGCATGGCGGGGTCCCCGGGGTGTTGGCCCGGCCGTTCGGGCCAGAATGGTTGCATCTTAGCAAGGAAGCGCCACGCTGGCAGCTACATCAAGATTCTCTGATGGCCCGTCTGCCTTCCCGAAGGTCTTGAGCAGGCACGACTTGGATCCGGCCGACGTGATCCAGCAGACTCCCGCCTCCGGGGCAACATCCCAGGCCTCGCCAGGGGCTCCTAAGGGGTTGTGGGGGGCGCCAGGGCCTGCCGACGGGGTCTCCAGGGCTCGCCACGCTTCTGGGCGCTAGCGCCAGAG
>CALLZJ010000335.1 GCA_937858435.1 uncultured bacterium | reverse complement strand
GCGCAGCCCTGATAATGTTGAGGTCCCAAGTTCGAGTCTTGGTGCGCCCACTTGCCGGCCCCGCGGGTCCGAGGCCCCGGCCGGCAGCCCGCCTCCGCCGCCCTGACCCAGGGCCCCTTCGGGGACGTAGCTCAATTGGGAGAGCACTAGCTTTGCAAGCTAGGGGTTGCCGGTTCGATTCCGGTCGTCTCCACTGCCAGCCTTCCTGCGGACGTGCACCTGGCCTCAGGCTTGGCGGCGGTAGGTCGCCTTCATGAACTGCACCCAATTGCCGTCGGGACCCCGCATTCGGGAGGTGAGGGTGCGTTCGTTCGGCCCGACGATCTCGATGATGTCCTGGTAAGGGATAAGGCTGCCGTCCGTGAAGTTGGGCCCTTCCGTGTCCAGCGTCAGGACGCGCTGCGCGGCATCCAGCGTACCCCGATAGTGCCACAGGTGCTCTATCATCGAGGCGATGAAGGTTCCCACGAACTGCGCGCTCTTGCCATCGTAGCCGAGCGTCATGATCGACGACCACTTTTCGTTCGCATCGCCGCTGGTGCCCTCGCCCACGGTCCAGAGGCCGCCGAGCGACCGGACAGTTTCCGAGCCCGTCGACTGGGTCGGTGGCTGATCCGGCCCCATGATGCACTCGGATTCGAAGGTCCAGGTGCCGACCAGTTGCTGAAGCCAGTCATGCTGCGGCGTGGGCTGGGCATTCATGAGCATCCCCTCGAACTGTGATTCTTGTCCAGCACCAAAGCGGCCAGGCCTAGCGCTGGAACAGTTCCCGTTCCACGTTCTCCACCACTTCGCGCACCGGGCAGCGGTCGACCTGGGAGAACAGGTTGGCATCGTCGGCCAGCCACTGCTTGACCTTCTTTTCGGCAGCGATCACCGTGCTGTGGCTCTTGGCCCCGAAGAAGCGGCTGATCTCGTAGTAGGAAGCCCCCGTGAGCCGGCGAGCCAGGTACATCATGAGCATACGCGGATGGCTGACGGCCCGGGCCCGCGTCGCCGCATGAAGCGATTTCGGGTCGACGTTGAGCACCCGGCACAGGACCTTCTCCAGCTCGGTCAGGCTCACCACCTTGGCTTCATGGCGAAACTCGTTCTTGGTCGCTTCCCGCACCAGGGCCAGCGTCAGCGGCTTGCGGTGGACCTGCTGGAAGTGGTTGATCGTGTTCAGCACGCCTTCCAGTTCGCGAACATTGCCGTGCAAGCGGTCGGCCAAGAAGCGGATGGCATCCTCGGGCAGATCCATGCCCAGGTGTTCGGCCTTGGACCGCAGCAGGGCCAGCCGGGTCATATGGTCCGGGGTCTCGATCTCCCAGACGCCGCCGCCCAGAAGGCGATCGACCAGGAGCGGCGCGACCTCGCGCAGGAACTTGGGATGGGCATCGAGCGTGAGAACGACCGGACGCCGGGAGCGGATGAGCGTATCGACGGTGTGGAAGAACTCTTCCTGCGTGGCCTCCTTGCCCGCCAGGAACTGGACGTTGTCGACGAAGAGCCCATGGCTTTCGCGGAACTGCTTGCGAAAGGCGGTCATCTGCTTGGAATAGAGGGCCGCCTGGAAGCGGTTCATGAACTCTTCCGCGGTCAGGCAGACCAGGGCCGTCTCACCGAGGGTACGGCCCAGTTCGAGGTAGAGGCCCTCCAGCAAGTGGGTCTTACCCACGCCCGGCTTGCCGTAGAAGGTCAGTAGGCGGGGCGATTCAGGAGCCTCTTCGAGCAGCTTCCGGGCCGCTTCGTAGGCCAAGCGGTTGCACGGGCCCACGACGAAATCATCGATGCTGAGCCAGGTGCGGGGCGGAACGGTGCGGGCCTTGCGAACGGCCGTCTGCACGCTGCCTACGTCACGCAGGGTATGGGCCCGAGCGACCTGATCCTGCTCGCGCCGCCGGTTCTGGAAGAGGAGGGCATCGACGACGAAACGAACCTGGGCGTCGGTGCCAAAGACTTCATGGGTGGCGGCCTCGAGTTCCTTCCCGAACTTCGATTCGAGCCACTGCTGCACCATGAGGTTGGGGACGCCGACGGTGAGGATTCCGTCGGCAAAGGCCATCGACGTATCCCGGAACCAGTTCCGGTAGCGGGGCTCGCCGATGCTCTGCACCAGGCTGCGTGCAAGCTGGTCGAGCCGTTCTTGGGTCGTCATCCGAAAGTCTCGCTGCCACTGAGTCTCGGCTGGCTCGTCCATGCGAAGCCGACACCCAGCGAGGGCGACAAGCAGCGCGTCCTGCACCGACCACTCGCCAAACGGGTACAAATTGATCATGCTCAGGTCGGGGAGTGAATGCCACCTGACTTCGCGCGATTCCGGCGGAAAACCCCCGCCGGTTTTGCCGACAGATTCGCCACGCACGGAACGTAAGGTTTTTGCCGCAGAATTGCACGGGGCGGACTACGCCGATTGAACCGGTGAATCGGTCACAACCGACCTTTGTTGACCATGCCCATCCGCTCTGGGGCTCAGGCGACAAAGTTATGAACCACATCACCCCAGTTGTGAACAGGTTGTTGACCGGTTGTTCACCAGTGCTCAGGAGCCGGCCCCGGCCGACTCGACTGGCGACGCCGGCCCCCCGGGCTGACCCAAGGGGGTCCACCAGACCTGCCGTTCGTCGAATGTCTCCATCCCCAGCCGAGCGTAGAGTCCGCAGGCCGGGCTGTTCCGGCTATCGACCGCCGTCGTGAGCAGCAGCCCGCCGGCGGTCTGGATTCGTTCGAGCAATTGCACCATGGCCATGCGGCCGAGCCCCTGCCCGCGACTTCCAGGCACTAGACCGAGGTAAGAAAGCTCCCAGAGCGGCACCTGCCGGTCCGAGTTGGCCATGATCACCCCTGCTGGCTTACCTGCCATACGGAGCAGCCACCAGTGCGGAACCGCGGCCTGATGCTCCCCGGCATAGCCCGAGAGCACTTCTTCTTGGCTGCGCAGCCCCTCCAGCTCCGGACAGTCCAGTGAGCCCTCGTAGGTGTGGACCAGGGTAGCTCCGAACTCGGCCAGGCAGCCACTGGCCTCGACCCACTCGAGCGACGAGGATTGAGCCCGAGGCACGCGGCTCAGGTCGCGCCGCAGATATCGCATGAGGGTCATGTAGGCATAGCCTTGGCTCTGCAGGATCAGGCCAGCGCCGTTATCGTTGGCGGGGAGCAGGACCTGGGCCAGCTTGGAACCCTGCGATTGAGCCGCCTGCCGGAGGGCATGCCACAGCGGGGTCAAATCAAGAACTGGAGCGCTGGAAGGCTGGTCGAGCCGGTGTGTCTGCGGGAGCGGCGGCCAGAGCAAGGAAACGGCACCCGGCAAGGGCACCGCCCACCCCGCGGCGACCAGCTCGGTGCCGGCCCAGGCGCCGAGCAGGCCCGCCGCCGCCCGGGGGTCCCCGGCCGGGGTCGGCCAGCCGGCCGGCCGGATCGTCCGCTTCCGCCGGGGCGGGCGCGGCGGCCGCCTGGCCGGCGGTGATGAGGCTGACGGTGAGGCGGGCGGGACCGCCGGGAGGCAGCGAGGCCCCGGCCACGAACTGCGCCTGCGGGCAGAATTCGCGCAGCCGCCCGCTGATCTGGCGGAACTCGAGGAAGGGCAGGTCCGGCGGCCCCTCCACGCTCAGCAGCACGGCGGCGCATTCGCGCAGCGTCTCGCCGCCGCGCAGGAGCGGCTGGGCGAGCAGCTTCTCCACCACCACGGCCGCGCGGTTCGGACCGTCGTCCTCCGCCCGGGCGAAGGCGGCCCCGCCGCCGGCGGCGCCCAGCACGCCCGCGAGGTCCGCGGCGCTGAGCGGGAGCTGGCCCGGCCGGCTCAGCAGGGCCCAGACGGTGGCGGCGGCGTCGGCGGCGAGGGTGGCGGGGAGGGCGAACGCGCCGCCGAGGCTGGGGCGCGCGTCCAGCAGGGCGGCGGCG
>CALLZJ010000334.1 GCA_937858435.1 uncultured bacterium | reverse complement strand
GAGGGCGCCGTCCGCCGCTCTGCCTTCCTCCATCGCCTGGCCTTTCTCGAGGTCGGACTGGGCCAGGTCATCGAGGCACCCCGCGGCGACCTGGCCACCGGCAAGCTCTTCCGCGAGAAGTGGGTCCTGAAGTGGAGCCCGAAGATCGAAGCGGAACTGGTCGAGCGGAATCTCTACGGCGATTCGGTCGAAGCAGCCGCCCTGGCCCGGCTGCGCGAGGAGTTGGCCCGAGGCGAGATGCCCGCCGGGAAAACCTGCGGTCGACTCGTGCAGGCCATCGACATGGACCTGCCCGCGATGGTCCAAGACGCCGAGGAGGCTTGCGGCCAGGCTATTGACGAAGATGCACGCTTCGATTCTCTTTGCACGGCCTTTACCCACCTCCAGACTCTGGACCGTTATGCGGCCTATCGCCATCTGCGGCGTGAGCGGTTGGATGACCTGATCCTGCGCTGTTACGACCGGGCCTGCTTTGCCATCGCTGACGTGGTCGCCGTCCCCGAGGAGCAGCAACCAGAAGTGATCGCCGGCTTGCAGGTCCTGGCCGAGACCGTGCTCCGGGACGACCGGCCAGGCCTGGAGCGGGTGCTCTTCGCCACCCAGGTACGCAAGGCGGCAGCAACGTGCCAAGTGCCTTACCTTCGCGGTGCCTTCCTGGGCATCCTCAGCGAGGTGCGGGAGATCTCGGCGGCAGACCTGGCAGCCGAGGTCTCCGCCTTGGCCCAGGCCGCGCCGGATCGGCAGGCCACCGCTGGCGACTTCCTGCATGGAGTGCTGGCGGTGTCGCGCCCCTCGGTCATGCTCGGGGCCGATGCCCTCATTGCCGCCGTTGACGAACTGCTGCGGGCGGCCCCGTGGGACGCGTTCCTGCTCATGCTGCCGCGGTTGCGAGCGGCCTTCGAACAACTCCACCAGCGGCAGCGCGACGCGCTGGCGGAGCGGGTCGCCGTGCGCTACGGCCTTGCCGAGGGGAGTACGGTCGCGGAGCTGCACATGTCGGTGGCGACCGCCACGGCGCTTGCTCAAGTCGATCGCCGCGTTGCCGAGATCATGCAGAAGTGGGGGTTCTAGCATGAGCACCTTGAATGACCAAGATCGGCACACACTGGCTCGCTGGCGGCTCGTTCTGGGCCGGGAAGCGGAGCAGCACGGCATCGATACCGGCAACGACGCCGAGTGCCAACGTATCGAGGAATTGGTCGGTTTCCTTTTCGAACCCAGCGTCAAGAGCGGCACGGGCAGTTCCCGCTCAGGCGGCGCGGGCGGCGCTAGCGGCAACGAGTTGACCGTGCCCCAGTGGGTCGACGCCGTTGCCGACCTGTTCCCACGCTCCGCCAAGGAAGTGCTCGAACGCGAACTGGTCCAGCGGCGCGGCATCCGCGAACTGCTGGAGAAGCCCGAAATCCTGGAGAAGGTCGAGCCCAACCTGGAGCTGGTCAAGACGCTCCTCACTCACCGCGACCTGCTGAGCCCCAAGACCCGGGTGCTGGCCCGCAAGATCATCGCCAAGGTAGTGGAGGAACTGAAACGCAAAATGCAGGTGCAGGTGGAGACAGCTCTCACCGGTGCCATCCGCCGCGACCGCCACTCACCCCGGCGCATCTTCCGCAATCTCGACCTGAAGACCACTCTGCGCCGCAACCTGAAAAATTTCGACGCCGACTCGGGTAAGCTGCTCGTGGATCGGCTCGTGTTCCATGCCGCCGAGCGCCGCAAGCGTCCGTGGCACATCATCGTCACCGTCGACCAGTCCGGGTCGATGCTCGAATCGGCGGTCTTCTCGGCCGTGATGGCCTCGATCTTCGCCGAACTGCCGGCCGTCCGCACGTCGCTTCTGCTTTTCGATACCCGAGTGGTGGACCTGTCAAACCAGGTCGGCCAGCCCGTGGACGTGCTCCTGTCGCTCCAGCTCGGCGGCGGCACCGACATCACCAAGGCCTTGCAATACGCTCACCAATTGGTCCGGGAGCCGGGCCGCACCATCGTGGTCTTGATCACGGACTTCTATGAAGGGCGCGACGTCCGCGATCTGGTTCGGCAGACGCACCTCATGGCAGAGAGCGGAATTCGCATGATTGGCCTGGGAGCTTTGGGATACGATGCTCGGCCCGAGTACTGCCGCACCACGGCCAGCAAACTCCGCAAAGTGGGGATGGATATCCTGGTCTGCACGCCGGAAAAACTGGCGGACTGCATGGCCCAGATCATTCGCGGCTAGGCATGCCATCGCCGGCAGCCGCGACCTGCTGCTTGCAGCAGGAGCCACCCGTTTCGGACTTTCCCACAAGCCCGCACAGTTTGCCGGGCTTGCCAGCCGCGGCCTCGGCACAAGCCGTTCAGCTTGAATTCCGAGGATTCATTGAAGCATGAGTCAATCTGAAAGAGGTGGGGACTGGGCGCAAGCTGGGACGATAGGTGGGATGTTGGCTGCCGGTCCCCAGGTTCGAGCCGCACCATGAGTTCCCGTGAGATCATCTCCCTGCCGACCACCCCCGCCTTTGAGCGGTACGTCTTGGAGACGGTGTGCCGGGCTCATCGTTGGGAGCCCGAGGCCGTGCGGAGCACGCGACGGCCGATTCGACGCGGCGGCCGACTTTGCGGGCTGATGTTGCAGTTCGCTGGCCCCAAGAACCTCAAGTGCCACGTCATCTGGGCCGAGGCCGAGTACCGCCTGCTCTTCTACGACACTTCCGGCAAGCGCAACTCCGAAGTGCACCTGGCCGAGACTCCCGACCTGAGCGCGTGGTTTCAGGATCGGGCCGCCGCCTGATCCCCGATCTTCAACCTAAGTCAAATTTTGCAGTTCCATGTAGGTCAAGCCGCGGCTGAAGCGGAGGCCGACGGAGACCATTTGGTTGTCCAGTTCCTGGACCCACACGACCTCCGCCTTGAGCTTGAGTCGCCTGGGGAAGGACGTCGAGGAAAGGAAGAGCTCGATATCGTCCCGGACCCTAGGCCCCGCATTGCAAATGAGGCAAGCACCAGTCTGCGAGAGATCCCACAGCACATGGGCCAGGTTGGGCCCCAGCCCGATGTTGCTGTACATCTCAACCGTGACTTTGCCACGCGGCTTCTTGCGAATGGAGCCACGGCGATTGACGCGCGATGATTCTGGCGTGGACATGAGTGACTCGTTAGGTCCGCGCTCCGCTTCATTCGGACCGCGACTCTCGTCATTGTAACCCCGCCCGGGATCGGACTCCAGCAGAACCTACCCATCGGCAGCCCGACCCGACCCCATGCGGTTTGGCTTGCCCAAAACTCGAGTCACAGGGTGGGCGGACATGCTGGCAGGGCTGCGTGCGGCAAGCTATGATTCGGAAACGAAGTCGGCGCCCCGGCGTCCGACCTGTTACGGAGATGAATCATGGCCGTGTTGCCCGAACCCGATCAGACGCCGACGACAGACCCGTCCTGGGTACCGCCGCCTCCTAGCGCCACGTTGCCGACCTATAACTCGGACGCCAGGATGTCGGCGACGGTTTCCGGCCTCTCCGAGTTCTCGGGCTACACGATCCTGCGGGAATTGGGCCGAGGCGGAAATGGCGTCGTCCTTCTAGCCCGCCACGAAGAACTCCAGCGCGAAGTGGCCATCAAGGTGCTCCGGGCCGGCTGCTTTGCCGCTGAGTCGGACTTGGAGCGTCTCAAGCTCGAAGCCGTTGTCGCCGCCCGCCTCCGCCATCCCCACATCGTTCAGATCTACTCCTTTGAACGACAGGCGGGACAGGCCCTGCTCGTCCAGGAGTACGTTCAGGGCGGCAGCCTCCAGGAGCTCTTGCAGCGGCAGAAGCTGACTCCAACCACGGCTGCCCGACTGGTACGCGATCTGGCCCAGGCTGTGGCATTCGCCCATCAGCAAGGCGTCGTGCATCGGGACCTGAAGCCG
>CALLZJ010000333.1 GCA_937858435.1 uncultured bacterium | reverse complement strand
GCTTAAGGGGTGCCCTTGGCCGCCGCCAGGTTAGCCGCGGAGAGGGGCTTGAGCAGCAGCTTTTCGTTCAGCTCCCGCAGCTTCTGCATGTTTTGCTGCCAAGCCTTTTGGACGGCCCGGGTGCGGTTCATGGCCCGTTCGAATTTCTCGAGCTTGTCCGCCAGTTCAGTGGCCGTCGCGTTGTAGAGCAAGGCCGAGGAAAGCTCCTTGATGGCCGATTCGAGTTCATCTTCCAGGATGCGGGCCAGGTCGCGGCAAGTGTTCTCCGATACGATCGTGGTCCGGTGCAAGGCCTGCAAGGCTGGGCCGTCGAACCGCGGATCGAGCGGATGGGTCATGTCGAGCTTTGATTCGGTGACCGGCGCTCTCTTAATGACGGAGGACTTCTCGGCGTTGGCTTGCTGCTCCGATTGGACTAAGAGTTCAATCTGCTCCACGCCGACCCGGGCCGCCTCGAAGTTCGAGTCGAGCTTGACCGCTTCCCTGTAGTGGACCAGTGCCTGCGGCAGCCGACCCAGGTCCTGCAGCAAGTTGGCCAGGTTGTAGTGGGTATCCACCATGCGTGGATTGCGGTGGATCGCTTCGCGATAGGCCTGGATCGCCAGTTCGGGCTGACCCTTGTGCCGGTAGGCCAGGCCGAGATTGTAGTAAGCCTCCGCCCGCTTGCTGTCGAGCTTCACGGCCTGGCGCAGCACCTGCAAGGCATCGTCCGCCTTGCCCATTTGGTTGTAGACGGCGCCGAGATTGATGTAGGCCCCTACCTTGGAGCTATCGAGCCGGATCGTTTCGCTGAAGTGGTAGACGGCCCCGTTCAGGTCGCCGAGCAGGAAGCAGGTGGTGCCCAGGCCGTAGTGGATGTCGGCCATTTCCGGCGCCTGGGCCAACGCCTGAAAAAAGCACTGCCGGGCTAGCTGGGGATTGCCCTCGGCTAGCGCCTGGCGTGCCTTCTGGCACAGGACCCCAACGCTGGGCTCGACCGACATCGAATCCTCCGCCCGGAGCCAGGTTGTCGAGGACACCGCGCGCCCAAGGCGGCGCACGGGGGACCACAGGCTCCCTCGCGAAACCCGCCCCATTATAGACAGGCTGAATCGGCGTCTCAATCCTAAACGCCTCGGATTCGTCCACCCAGGGGCCGGCTGCACCGGTCGTACCGGCTGCTACTGCCGACCGCGGACGAACCACTGGTAGCCGCCCAGCCCGGCCACCCCCGCTACGATCAGCACGAGTACCAAGTAGCCCATTCGCGTGATGCGATGGTAGCCGACGTCTTCGCGCAAGGCCTCGTTGGTCCACGAGACGTTGTCCTGTTCCTCGATCAGTCGGTGGAAGACGCCGGGGATGAAGGCCTGATCCGCCTGGGTGTTACCCGTCCCCGCCAGGTAGCAGCCTGCGAAACGGAGCGGCTCGGCGCGATCGCTGACCACGGCGGAGCGGACCAGTTGCCCCAGCCGCTTGCTCCGCATGCGCAAGTAGCTCATGAGGCGGAACAACTTCGTGTTCCCCTCGACGGAACTCTCCAGCGTCGCGCCGTCGGCCCCGCCCTCACAGGAAAAGAGCTTGAAGACCCAGGTCGGCAGCGTGTACTGGCAGACGAAGCTGACCGCCTCTTCGAGTTTGGCTTGGGCTTCCTGTTCGGAGGCGGCAAACGTGACCGGGAAGCGCTGCCCCACGCGCCGCTGCCGCTGATCCGGCGGGAAGCGGCCAATGAACTCGTCGAAGCCCGGCAGCGTGTCGATGTCGCAGATCATCGTCAGCACGGGAGCGTTCATTTGCAGCTTGGTGCGGAGCAGGTCCAACTCCTTCTTGGCGATCTGGGCGGTCTGCTGGGCGTCGTCGTCGGAATCGGCCGCCGCCACCGGGAGCAGCAGCAGCACGCCGTTGATCGGGCAGAAGGGCCGGCGTTCGCGCACTAACAGCTTGCAAATGTGCTTGAGGCGCGACTCGGTCCGCTCGACTAGCTCCCGGTCACGGAGCAGCGACGCATGCTTCTTCTTCGAGCGGAGCTTGAGCAAGTGTTTCTCTTCTTCGGTCAGGCGGCCGACTTCGCGGCCGCGGGCGCGGGCCTCTTGGATAATCTCCAGCGCCTCGGCGGCCTGGCCCGTGGGGGCCATGGTCTGAAAGATGTCGCCGCCCCCGTCGATCGATTTGCTCTCGTCGTCGACGGCTGGGGAGCCGCCTCCCAACTCAAGCTGACCTCCAAGGTTGAGCGACTGCAAGGCTAGGAGCGAAGCGCCAGGGCAGGTGAGGAAGATCGCGTCGGGACAGGCGAAGACCTGAATCGGAGAAGCGTCGCGGGACAGGTTTTTGAGGGGCAGCTTGGGCTGGCCGGCCTTGAAGAGCATGTCCTCGCCGCCGTGCGGCCGGCCGAGCACCACGAAGACCGGCACGTTGGACCAGTCGATCCGCGACCGCCGCAGGGCCTGGGCCGCGTCTTCCCAAGCCTCGTCGATGTCGGGCCAATCGGAAGCTTCCTCGCCGACGTTGAGCAGACGCCAAACGATGCCCGCCACCCAAAGCAGCGCGTAAACGGTGAGGAAGACGACCGGAATCCAGATCGGCCGCAGGAACGTCAGCGGACCCTGCAGATACTGGCTCATGTCGATCCGCTGATTGAGCAGATAGAGCAGAACCACGGCGGCAACGAGCAGGATGAAATGCAGCAGCCAGAACATCTTCGGGCCAATGTCCCGCATCTCGCGCACCGAGGCGAAGACCGGGAACAACAAGCCCAGCAGATAGCTGAAGAACGTGGAGATGCGTGCAATGATGCCCATGATGCGTCCAAGTCGAAGAGCGCTGACAACCCAATGGCACCGCGGTGGCGGCTGGCTACTGGAGCAACTGGAACAGGAAGAAGACGGCCGGAGCGATGAGGAGGATGACCCCCGCTCCCACGATCTTGAGCATGCGGCGGGCGCGCTCGAGTCCGTGGCGCGGGGTGGCGTTGCCGTCGAACTCGCGGGCCTGGCAGCCGGCATACTCCTTGGCCTGAGCCTTGTTGATTCGATTCTGCGTCACGCTGACCCAGCGTTGCATCTCGTCCGGTCGTTCCCGGAGTTCACCGCGGAAGCCCAGCATGACGCAGAGGAAGAAGACCTCCAAGGCATCCGTCGTGGTGCGGGTCTCCGCCCGCCGGGCCTGCGTCCAGAACTCGGTGGCGCGCATGTTGGTGCCGAAGAGAGCGGTTTCGAACTTGCGTTCGTTCCACTCCGAGCCCCAGATCGGGTCGAGGATGAAGATCTCGTCGAGCCAGCAGGCCAAGGCATAGCGAATGCCCAGGAACTGATCCCGGCGTGACGATCCGCCGGCCTGGGTCATCATCGACTGATCGTAGCCCGCGCTGGTCTCGCCGGCGTAGTCCACAAGCCGCCGCGCGTCGAGGGTGTTGTCGATGCGTCCCTTGAGGGCCCCTTGTTCCATTTCCATGTCCGGGCGTTCGCCTAGTTCGAGCCGCTCCTTGAGCGACAGGGCGTAGGTGATGACGGGGTAAACCAGGTCGGCGATTTCTTGACGCATGGCGAAGGCGAACTCGGAAGGCGAGAAACACGGAACGCTGGGCCCGGCAAAGGGCCCGCCGGTCTGGCCACGGCGGCCAGTCCCGGCTCTAGCTCTGAGTCTTAGGCTCCTGCGGCATGACAAACAGCGTCAACTCGATCCAGGTGTTCTGTCCCGACGTGCGGATGGTCAGGCGTTTCTGCCCCTGAATGTTGCCGTCGATCAACCGTTCGTTCATGCGAATGGCCAGGGTGAGCGTTTGCTGCACGCGGGCCCATTCTTCCTTCTGCGAGGCGCGATCGACCTCGAAGTAGATCAGACCGGGGATGGAAGGCAAAGCCCGGGGTGGCTTGGGATTGTAGTTGAACCGGAGGCCCGGCAGGCCGAGCTTGAAGATTTCGTCGGCCCGCTCCGAACTGCCGATCTTCATGTCCAGGCCATGCCCGCTGCGTGGGTCCTTGGTCATGAGCCGCTGGGCTTCCTCGGCCGGCAGCGGGCTCCGCATGCCCACGAACATGAGCCACTGCGGCTCCAGCCAACTGGTTTCGAGAGCCACCTGCATGCGTAGACCGGAGCCGATGAAGGGGCGTTCCTTGTAGATCGGTTCTTCGATGATGTTGAGTAGGTCGTCGATGTGCCGGAGCGCGGTGTAATAGCACTTGCCCAGATCGTCGTGGTCGTAGCGCGGCAGATCGGGCGGCCGGCGCTGGGCGCCGAGGATGGCCAGTTGCCCCACGAGCCGGCACAACTCTGCGTAGGCGTTGAAAGGGTGAACCCCTTCGGCAAAGAACAGCGTGTTGAACAGCGCGCTGGCTTCATTGAGCACGCGGACCTGCTCGAAGGTCTTGCGGTCGCCCTGAGCTTGGCTGTCGAAGGTGATGCCGCGATTGACGATCTGATCGGCCAGGAGGCTGAGCTTGCGGCCGACCCGATCGAAGACCTTGTGCAGCACCTCGGTGTTGAGCGGCTTCCAGGCATCGGTGCTGAGTACGGGCGGGATGTAGCTCAGGTCCAGCTCCGGGGCTCCTTCCGCGGCCGCCGACTTGATGATCCGGGCAATGGGCAAGGTCTCGTAGCCTTGCACGTCGTCGGTCGAGAGCAGCAGCCGCAGGTTGAGCAAGCGGATGTCGATGTCCTGGGGGTTTTGGCCGGTGTTCTCGTCCTCGATGGCATTGGTTTCGATCAAGTAGCGGTGGCCGTCGGTGTCGCTCTTGCTCACGTTGGGTCGGCCGGAGTGCATGGCCGGCAGACCGAGCAACGCGACAACGGACGATTCGCGCTCGAAGACGGGCTTGAGGTTGCGTTCGAGGAGCGTGGCATCTTCGGGGATGCTGACCGGCGTGCCGTCATGGAGCCGCGCTCGGAGGCTGCGAATGACCAGGCGCGAGTTGGCCAGGGCCGTTTCATCGAGTTCGATGCTGCGCAGGCCCCAGTTGTAGTGGCTGTTCCACTTCTCAGATCGGGCCACCAAGCTGGTCATGTAGGTGTGGGCCGCCTGGAAGTGGTGCGGCCGAATGAACATGCCTTCATGCCAATGGACGGGGCGCAGGGCCATGGCGGAGTCGCTCTCCCTGAAGCAGCAACGCGGTGCGTAAACTGCCCTTAACAATAACAGGACGATGCCCCCGGCGGTAGGGGTATTCCTTCAAAGGGTGACCGCGAGCATTAGTCCGGGCTCACCCCCAGCACCCACTCATCCCTCCAGCGCCGCCCGAAGCTCCCGAGCCACTCGGCAGGGATCGTCCGCCTGGGTCAGGGCGTGGCCGACGGCAACCCGCCGCAGCCCGGCCGCCACCACCTGGGCCACGTTGCCGGGGTGAATGCCGCCTATGGCAAAGGCCGGCAAGCTGTTCCGTTCGGCAGCCGCCCGTACCAACTCCAGCCCCGCCAGACGTTCGAATGACTTGGTCTGACTGGGAAACACGGGACCGACGCCGATCATGTGGGCCCCGTCGGCCTGGGCGTCCGCCATTTCCGCGTCGCTGTGGGTGCTCACGCCAATGAGCCGATCTGGCCCCAGCACGCGCCGCGCCTCCGACACTGGCAGATCGGCTTGGCCCAGATGCACGCCGTCCGCCTCGGCCAGACGGGCCAGGTCGGGCCGATCGTTTACGACCACCAGCACCCCTGCCTGCCGCGCCGCCGTCACCGCCCGGCGGGCGCGCTGCAGCCACTCCCGGTCGGGCATGTTCTTTTCACGAAGCTGGATCAGGTCGACCCCACCCGCGACCGCCTCGGCAATGGTCCACTCCAGCGCCGCGGCCGAGGTCGAGACGGAGATGAGCATGGCCAGCCGCACCGATGCCAGCCGTTCCTGGGCCTGGGCTCCCACCAGCAGGGCCTTTTCCAACGTGTAGCTGGCATAGCGCAGCCGTTCCAGCCGTCGGGCTCGGTCGGGGGCATGGATCTTGCTGAATTCTTCGAGTGAACGCAAAGCTTCTTGCAGCCGCTTGGCATTGGCGGCAGCCACCGCTCGGGGATGGGCCCGGACCCCTTCGCTGGCCGTGCTCAGCCCGACCCCCACGTCTCGGCGCGTGTCCCGAGCTTCGAGCCAGCCGACCTGTTGTCCGCCTTCCCCGAGCAGCGTCGCCAGGTCGTGGCGTAACTGCTTGAGCTGACCCGAAAGGTGGGCATCGTTCAGCGAGAAGCGGGCAAAGTCCTCGAGCACCCGGGCGGCCTCCCGGGCCCGGTTC
This sequence comes from uncultured bacterium, assembly GCA_937858435.1. GTDB lineage: Bacteria > Planctomycetota > Planctomycetia > Gemmatales > HRBIN36 > CALLZJ01. Next base: position 837 of record CALLZJ010000333.1, on the reverse strand, counting down.
GCACAGGCATCCAGCAGGCGGGCCGTATCGCTGGCGGCCACCGGGTCCGACGTGGCCGGCTCGCTGAGCGGTTCATCAGGCAGCAAGGGCTCGCTGGCCGCTTCGCCCATCTGAGCCAGGGCCGCCTCGGCCCGGAAACCCCAGCGGGCTAGCAGCGTGCCCAGTCCGGCATCCTTCTGCAGCAGGGCGGCGAAGAGGTGATGGCTCGCAACCGATCGTTCACCCGTCTGGCTCAGGGCCAGCGGTTGGGCAGCGAAGACCAGGGCCCGAATGCTCCCGTGCTCCAGGGGGCGAGGGTCGGCCGTCCCCGCTTGGACTGGCTCCAGCGGCGCGTCGGCAATCAGCCCTTCCCGGATGGTGGCAACGCCCAACCCCTGCTTCTCGAAGAGCCGAGCCACCAACCCCTCGTCTTCGTCGAGCAGTCCGAGGAGGAGATGGAGCGGGCCGACCTCAGCCTCTCCCAGGCGGGTGGCCCAGGCGGTGGCGGCGGCCAGGCCCCGCTCCGCTCCCGGCGTCAGTTCGACTTGCATGACGAATCTTCCTCGGAAGAGAAGTCAGCCCCCAACTCTCGCCGGAGCCAGGCCCGGGCAAACGTCCAGTGGCGGTCGGCAGAGCTGGGAGAAATGCCGAGCACCGCTGCCGCCTGCGCGCCAGTCAGCCCGGCGAAGAAACGCAGCTCCACGAGTTGAGCTTTGAGTGCATCCTTCGTCGCCAGCCGGGCCAGGGCTTCATCCAGGGCCAGAAGATCGTCTTGGGGGCGGTCCGGGACGCGGGCCAGATCGTCGGTCAATGGCTGCCGCTGGCGGGCACCGCCATGCTTGAGCCGCCGGCGTCGGC
>CALLZJ010000332.1 GCA_937858435.1 uncultured bacterium | reverse complement strand
GCTAAGCTTGTGACTGGGGTCCAGGCGGGTGCTCTTCCGCTCCCCCCCGCCTGGCTCTGCCTATGGCGGGGGTCCCACCGGCGTGGTGGGGATGCTGGGGACGTTCGCTACAATGCCTACAGACTGTGCCCGCAGATTCGACGTCCAGGCTGGCCATCGCCGCCGCTTCCCGCTCTGCCGCGTGCTCCCATGTCCAAGGTAACTCTCTCCTTTGCCCGCGAGCAGACGGTTCTAGAGTTGGAACCGGACGTGGTTCAGATCGTGGGCTCGCCGACCCTACTGGCCCCGCTGGCTGATACTCGAGCCGCCACCGTCGCCGCCCTCGAAGAGCCGCTCGACTTCCCACCGCTCTACCGGGCTCTGACGCCGGACGATCACATCGCCTTAGTCGTGGCCGAGGACCTGGCCGAGTTGCCGGCCATCCTAGCTGGCGTGCTGGAGCAACTCGAACGGGCTGGGGTACAGCGGTCGGCCGTCACCCTCGTCGTCCCGCCCCGCCAAATCGATGCCGAGACCGTCTGGCATCGGAAGGCTGACCACTTGGGCCCGCTTCACCTCGAAGTGCATGACCCTCGGGACGACCGCAAGCTAGCCTATCTGGCCAATACCAAAGCTGGACGCCGGGTTTATCTCAATCGCACCGTCGTCGATGCTGACCAGGTCGTGGTCGTCGGTCGGGCGGCGTTCGACCCTGTTTTCGGTTTCACCGGCGGCGTAGCTGAACTGTTCCCCGGCCTATCCGATCAGCCAACTCGCCAGGCGTTCCTCGCCCGCCCCTCCCTGAGCCAGACAGGGCAGGTCCACGGGCTCGCCGAGACCGAAGCCGAGGAAGTTGGCTGGCTCTTGGGCATGCCCTTCTTCATCCAGGGCGTGGAAACAACTGACGACCGGCTGAGCATGGTCGCGGCCGGCGGTGCCGCTGCCGTCCGAGCCCACACCAGCGCGGCACTGCTGCGGACGGTCCTTCATCGAGCCACTTCGGCCGACTTGGTGATCGCCACCTTGACCGGCGACCCCGAGCGGCAGACCTTGACGCAGGTCGCCGCCGCCCTGGAGACTGCAGGTCGAATCGTTCGACCCGGCGGCCGGATCGTCGTTCTGTCTCGAGCCCGTGCTGCACTTAGTGCCGGCTTCGAGCTGCTACGACAGGCCGAACGCCCCGAACTGGCTTTGCGGCAAGCCCGACAGCAGGGCATGGTCGATGCCGTTAGCCTCTGGCAATGGATCACCGCCCTCCAGCATGCCAAGGTCGCCCTGCTGAGCGACCTGGCGAATGAAACGGCTGAGGAACTGTTCGTCACGCCGCTGGAGCGCCCCGAGCAATTGGGTCGCCTCGCCGCCTCTGCCCAGTCGGTGCTCATCATCCCTGACGCCCACCGCCGATTGGTACATCTTGCCTAAGCCCCTGTCGTTCGCGGAAACGATCGCAGGACACCTTTTCGTCGCTTTCCGGAGCCCGCCTCATGACCGCCGACAGCCTTTGGTTCGGACTCACCGGCTGGACGCAGTTTGAACTCACGGGCAAGGACCGCGCCAGCTTCCTACACAACTTCTGCACCCAGGAAATCAACGGCCTGGCACCCGGCACCGCCACCGAGGCCTTTCTTACCAACCACCAGGCACGCGTCCTGGCCTGGATTCAGGTCGCGGCCCTCGAAGACCGGCTCCGCGTGGCCACCGACCCCAGTCTTGGAGAGAAACTCGTCACCTACCTGAATCGGTTCATCGTCAGCGAAGAGGTGACGATCACGGACGTCTCGGCCGATCGAACCCTGATGTTGGCGACGGGTCCGCAGACCAACGGAGTGCTCGACAACCTGGCAGCGGGCCCAGTCTCGGACCTTAAGTTCCGGCAACATCGGCTGACGATTCTGGCCGGCGTCCCCGTACGGGTTGAACGGCTCAACTGGCTGGCGACGGGCGACTTCTGGCTCGATCTGCCCACGCCGCAGGCTGCCGCGCTGGCCCTCCACCTGAACAACTCCGGACTGCAGGAAGGTTCGAAGCTGGAGTACGATCGGCGACGCATCGCTGCCGGCTTGCCCGTCTACGGCCGCGATCTGGACGAGTCCAGTTTACCGCAGGAGGCGGATCGGACTGACTTGGCCATCAGTTTCACCAAAGGCTGCTACGTGGGGCAGGAGACCGTGGCTCGCATCCGCGCCTATGGCCACGTCAATCGGCGGTTGTGCCGGTTGGAACTGCTGGCCTACCCTCCGGGTGAGCCCGGTCAGATGGCCGGGGCCAAACTGCTGCGTGACGGCACTGAGGTCGGAAAGATCACGTCGTTTGCGGGTGGACCGGAGCCGCTCGGTCGCCGGGCCTTGGGCTGGGTCCGGCGCGGCAGTCACGATGCGGGTATTGACCTGGAAGCGAACGCCGCCGGCACCACCTTGGGCCGGGTGCGAGTTCTCTGACTCTGGGACCTCATCCCAAGAGAAAGGCCCTGCCTGGTGGTTGCCAGACAGGGCCAGATGGTCGCTCAAACGCATGGACTGGGAGCTAGCCGGCCTTGCGCGAGGCGCGAATGGCGGCCTGCTTGCGGACCAGTTCCAGTGCCGCATTCAGTTGCTTGTCCGTAAAGTCCGCCTTGCTGTCCTTCTTCGCTTCCGGATTCGGAATCGACTCATGATCGAGCAAGTACTCACGCAGGTCGAGCCGCTCCTGGGGCGTGAGCTTGATGGTGTGCTCGGGCAGCGGCGAGACGCCCCAGTCGTCGGTTTCCTTCGAGTTGGGGAAGCGATTGAGGTTCTTGCCATTGGGCCGCCAGAAGGAGGCAATGGTCAGCTTCACCTGCCCTTGTCCATCGCCGAGGTTCAAGCGGCTCAGGGTCTGCACGCTGCCCTTACCATAGGAGCGTTCCCCCATGACGATGCAACGTTCTTGATCCTGGAGGCAGGCCGACACGATCTCGCTGGCGCTGGCACTCTGGCCGTTGACCAGGACGATCATGGGAAAGTCGGTGTACTTGGGGCCGCGGGCCGTGGCTCGATAGGTTTGCTCCCGATCGGAGTTCCGAGGCCGCACCGAGACGATGGAGCCGTCATCGATGAAGAGGTTGGAGATGTCCACCGAGGCAGAAAGCATGCCACCCGGGTTGAAGCGCAGGTCGAGAATCAGGCCATTGATGCCCGTCTTCCGCAGGTCGGCCAGGGCCCGGCGCAGCTCGGCGTCGGTGTTTTCGGCAAACTGCGTCATGCGGAGGTAGGCGATCTTG
>CALLZJ010000331.1 GCA_937858435.1 uncultured bacterium | reverse complement strand
GAAGCGCAAGACCTTCGTGATCGGTGGGGTGCGGACCAAGCACCTCTGCACGTTCACGCGGCAGTTTTCGGTGCTCCAGGATGCCGGCTTGCCTGTGCTCCGCAGCCTGCGGATTCTCGAAGGGCAGCTCAAGCCCAGCGCGCTCAAGAATGCCCTGATCGACATCGTCGACGACGTCGAGTCGGGCTCGACGTTGAGCGATGCCTTCGCCAAGCACCCAAAGGCCTTCGACCGGCTCTACGTCAACATGCTGCGGGCCGGCGAGGCGGGCGGCGCTCTGGAGGCCATCCTCCAGCGTCTGGCCGACTTCAAGGAAAAGGCCCAGAGCCTGAAGCGGAAGGTGATCGGGGCGATGGTTTACCCCGTGGTGGTGATCCTGGTCGCCGTCGCGATTTTGAGCTTCATCCTGATCTACATCATCCCGAAGTTCAAGAAGATCTTCAACGACTTCGGCATGAAGCTGCCCGAGGTCACGCAGATTCTGCTCGACGTCTCCGACTTCGCCCAGGAGTACTTCTGGGTCGCGCCGATCGTCATCTTCTGTTGGTGGTTGATGATCAAGATCATCCGCATGTTCAAGAAGGGGGCGTACGCGCTCGACTGGATCTGGCTCCACGTACCCGTGATCGGGGGCATCATCGAGAAAACGGTGGTGGCCCGCACGACCCGCACCTTCGGAACGCTCATCGCCTCGGGCGTGCCCATCCTCGACGCCTTGTCGATTGTCCGCGAGACGTCCAACAACGCGGTCTTCGAGGCGATGTACCAGCGGATTTACGAATCGATCCGCGAGGGCGAAACGATTGCGGCGCCGCTCAAGGAGAGCCGACTCGTGGACGACATGGTCGTCAACATGGTCGACGTCGGCGAAGAGACGGGCGAACTGGACAAAATGCTCTACAAGATCGCCCAGGTCTACGAGGAAGAGGTGGACGTGCTGGTCGAGAGTCTGATCAGCCTGCTCGAGCCGCTCATGATCGTCTTCCTGGGCTTCTGCGTCGGCTTCATCGTGATCGCCCTGTTCTACCCGATGCTGACCATCCTCGACAAGCTGAGCAGCCCGGGCGGTGGTGGCGGCGGCGGTGGTGGTGGCTAACCTCGATCGTCGGCGGGCGGCGTCAGCGGGACGCCGCCCCTTCCCTCCCGCATCGCACAGCGCAGCAAGGAGCCTTTCGCCATGACACGCGTCCCCCGCCGAGCCGGCTTTTCGCTCGTCGAACTGCTCGTGGTCATCGCCATCATCATCATCCTGATGGCCTTGGCCCTGATCGTCGTCACCCGCGTCTGGAACAAGGTCGACGATTCGCGCACCGTCACCGAAATCAGCGCCATGGGTGAGAAGTTCCAACTCTTCAAGCAGACCTTCGGCGCCTATCCGCCGTCGCGGCTGCTGCTGTGCGAGAACGGGGCCCAGTACAACGTGATCGTCACGACGGGCACGCCGGCCCAGCAACAGCTCGCCCTGCAGTCGATCGAGTTCCTCACGAAGATCTTCCCGGGGATCAGCCTGACCGCACCGGTGGGCCGGCTCTCAAACAACAATCCGATCCAGGGGATTGGGCACGATTGGGCTGGCCGATTCGAACAAGGGGGCAACGGTTCCTGGCCGCCCGTGGGCAACGGCTTCTTCCCAGGCGTGGTGCCGGTCGGGGCGATCAACGTGACCAATTACATCCTTGAGGGCGAAGAGATTCTGGTCTACATGCTGGGCGGCATGCGGTACGGCGTACTGGATCCGACGGACCCGAACTCGGTGTCGACACGCTCAGCGCCGCGCGGCTTCAGCACCAACAAGGTCACCCCGTGTGCCATGCCGCCGGTTAACGGACCTTCGCAGCGGCTGGGGCCGTTCTTCGAGTTTGCCGAGGATCGGATCGTTTACAGCAGCTACAACCCGGCCCGGGGCCTGCCGGCCTACAACGCGGTAGCGGGGGGCAGCCTGAGCGCGACGGGCGTGGGTTACTTCCCGGTCTACAACGATCGCTTCGGCACGCCTTTCGCCTTCTTCGCGGCTCGGGGCGGCACCCAGAACAACTACATCGGCACTGACTGTCTGGCCCTGGTGGGACCGGGCTTTGTCCCCTACTTCCAGAGCCAGAGTGCGGCAGCGACGGTGTTCCACAAGTCCGACACGTTCCAGATCGTTTCGGCCGGGCGGGATCGGCTGTTCGGGTCCGGCGGGCGCTTCGACCCGACCAACCCGGAACAGTTCCTGACCAACTCGGCCGATTACGACAACGTTTCGAACGTGAGCAACGGGACGATCGTGCCCAAGTAGCCGACCGGCGGCTGGCGACAGGAGAACGACCATGCGATACGAAGCTAAACGGCGCGCCGGCGTGACGCTCATCGAGCTGCTCGTGGTCATGGGGATCCTCGGCGTCCTGCTGGTGATCACCGTGACGGGGGCGATGCGCGGCTATCAGTGGGTTCAGCGGCGCAACTCCGAGTTGACGCTGGAGAAGGTCAACGAGCGCATGCAGCGGCGGTACGAGTACCTGGTCAAGGAAGCCCGGCTCTGGCCGTCGTCGCCGCACATCTTGCTTCAGGCCGTGGGCAATCCCCGGCGGGCCGAGATCATCAAGCTCAAGTACCTCGTCAAATGGTCGTTCCCCATGAACTACGTCGAGGCCGAGATGAACTTGCTGGAAAGCCAGTTCTATTTCGGCGGCGAGGGCTATCCCTCGGCGGTGGCCCTGGTGACGAAGCTACGGCAGCGGGCCGGCGTGCCGGTCTTGCCGGCTCCGACGACCGCGGCGGAGCTCAACGCCCAGAATTCCGCCTGCCTGGCAGCCGTGTTCGAAACCGTGCTCGGCAGCCTGGCGGATGAACTCGACCCGTCGGAAGTGCGAACGGTCAGCGCCACGGACGCCAACCGGATGGTGATCGACTCCTGGGGCACGCCGCTCTTCTACTTCCGCTACGGCAACATGGACTTGGGCTGGATGACTGCTCCGGCCACTGTCGGCCGCTTCGGTGCGGTCGCTCCGCTCTACCAGCAGTTGCTGGGCAACGCGACAAACGTGGCTCCCTATGGGCTCGTGTACCCAGAACTGATCGCCCGGGCCGCCCAGGCGTTCCCCGCCCGCTTCGTGCCCAACCTGCCCTGGTGGCCTGGCAGCCAGCCCGGCATCGATCGGACGCGCGACGTCGACGATGCCGAGGGGCTCTTGGCCCTGGGTAGTTGGCGTAATGGCGCGGGCTTCTGGTGGATGCCTGGTCCGCTCGCGCTGGTGGGTTTCCCCGGGGGCGGCGGCGCCACCCAAGGGAATAAGGCGGGGGGCCGGCTGGGGTTCGGCATCTGGTTCCCGGCCACGGGCACCGCCGGCACAGGCGACCCTCGCCTTTATTGCCCCCTGGTCATCATGTCGGCCGGACTCGATCGCCGGTTTACATCCTGGGACGACAATCTCGACAGCTACCGGTTCCTGGTGGGAGTGGCTGGCCAGTAACGGCCCCCCTGGAGGTCAGATCATGTGTGCTCTCCGACGGCGACCGGCCTTCACTCTGGTCGAAATGCTCCTGGTCCTGGGCGTGATCGTCCTGATCGCGACGCTGCTTGTGCCCATTACGCTGCGCACCATCAGCCGCAGCAATGTACCGCAGGCCGTCCAGCAGCTTCAGATTCTCATCGGCCAGGCAAAGACCCGGGCCATGGCGGAGAAGCGGCCACAGGGCATCCGCCTGCACCCGATGGAAAACAGTCTGCGGACCACGGCCTCCGGCGTGCCGTTGAACTGGTACGACCGCGTGCAGTTCATCGAAGACCCGGGCCCGTTCGCCGAGGGCTTCATCTGGTCGCCGGTCACCGATCCGCCTCCTGGAAACCCGAAGCTCATGCGCATGCCGATGTGGAACTCGGCCGCTTCGGGCATTGAGACCTTCGTCCTGACCAGCCCACCCATCGAACTGACCAATGTGGACGTGACGGCCCAGTACATTCAGAACAACACGCCGGGGCTCAACTTCCGTCGGCTGGTCTATGGCCCCTTCGGGATCATCCCAGGGAGCCCGCTCCGCAAACAGATTGTCCCCTTCAGCTTCGACAACGCGGGATCGGCTGCGAGCAACTTCGTCCAGGTGGGTGACTACCTGGAGATCAAAGGCGTGGGCCAACTCTACCGTATCGAGCTCCTGCTGGCCGGCACGCCGAGCCCGCTCCGGCTCGATCGCCCCCTGACGCAGGACATCGAAGCACCGGTGCACGGCTTCCCGAACTACCGCATCATTCGGGCGCCGCGGCCGGTGCCCAACATGCCCATCAAACCACTGGCCTCCGGGGTCATCATCGACCTGACGCCGCCCACTGCTGGCGCTGCGCTGGGCGTCTCCGACCGTGACACGGGTGGCGGCAATGGCTCGATGTGGATGCGGGGCGTCTCGGCCGGCTACCCGGCTCCGAACACGCTGCTCAACGGCGTCGTGGACATCATGTTCAGCCCGACCGGCCAGGTGCTCGCGGCGCCGGCCGACATCATGTACTTCTGGGTTCATACCCATGGCAACCCGACGGCGTGGGCCAACCGCGAGCCCTTGTCCGCCGACGGCAATGCTGACAATCAGGCCCTGGTGGTCATCTACTGCAAGACCGGGCAGGTCGCTTCGTTCCCCGTCGAGCAGGGCTTCCCGC
>CALLZJ010000330.1 GCA_937858435.1 uncultured bacterium | reverse complement strand
CTTAGCCGGCTCAGTCTCGTGCTGGGCCGTTATGCCGCTCTATCCAGCGATGGCGATCCCTACATCGTCGAGCATCATCATCGCCTGAAGGCCGATGCCCCGAGTGGGACGGCCGTGCGCCTGGCGCACCAGGTGCTGGCAGGCTGCCCCCGCAAATCGGAATGGACCCTGGGCACGGCCCGGCCGGAGCAGCTCTCGGTCGGCGTGGTGCGGGCCGGCTGGGAAATGGGGACGCATCAGGTCGGCATCGACTGGCCCGAAGAGGTGCTTGAAGTACGGCACACGGCCCGAAGCCGGCGGCTGTTCGCCCGGGGCGCCTTGCAGGCCGCTGTCTGGCTCCATGGTCGGCGTGGCGTCTGCCATTTCGACGACCTGGCCGCCGCGGTTCTCGATCCCTTGTTTGCTTCAGGAGGCCCGAGATGAACTTTCAGGGATTGGCGGCGGCCCTGGTCACGCCGGTCGACGCCCAGGGCGCCGTTGACGAGGCGGGCCTGCGGCGGGTGGTGCGGCACGTGGTCGCCGGCGGGGTGGATGTCCTCGTGGCCCTCGGTTCGACAGGCGAGGCGGCCACCCTCGTCGACGAAGAACGCGATCAGGTCATCCGCGTCTGTCTCGCCGAAGCCCAGGGGCGGCCTGTGGTGGTCGGCACCGGTTCAAACTCGACGCGGCAAACGGAGGTCTGGACGCGCCGGGCCCAGGAGCTCGGTGCCGCCGGGGCACTGGTGGTGACTCCCTTCTACAACAAGCCGACGCCGGAAGGCCTGCTGGCTCACTACGCGGCTGTGGCTGCTGCCGCTCCCGGTCTGCCGCTCATCCTGTACAACGTTCCAGGCCGTACGGGTCTGAACGTGTCGCCGACCACGCTGCAGCGACTGTGGGAGAATCCGCAGGTCGTGGCCGTGAAGGAGAGCAGCGGCAACATGGCCCAAATCGGCGAGATCGCACGCTGCCTGCCGCCTGGCAAGCTGCTGCTGAGCGGCGACGACAACCTGGCCCTACCCAGCATCGCCGTCGGCGCCGCCGGGCTGGTCAGCGTGTTGGGCAATGCCCTGCCGGCCCAGACGAGGGCACTGGTGGAAGCGGGGCGGGCTGGCCGACGGGAAGCGGCGCTGTCATGGCATCAGGCCCTGCTGCCGCTCATGGACGCGCTCTTCCTCGAGAGCAACCCGATCCCGCTGAAGGCCCTGATGGAGCAGCTTGGCCTGTGCGGCGCCGGCGTCCGGCTGCCCCTCGTGCCGGCCAAGCCCGAGACCCGGCAGCGGCTGGCCGAGGCACTTCGGCCGGTGCGGGAACGCGACCCGCGGCAGGTGTAAGCCAGGAGCCAGTCCGTTCGATGGAGTGCATGATGGCCCAGAGTTTTGGTGAGGCCCCGGGTTTTGGGCCCCGCCGAGTTGGCAGCGTTCTACGAGCGGCCTGCCGAGGCCGTGCTGGCCGATCCCGTGCTGCCGACCGCGCATGCCGCTCTGCTTGCGGCGCTGGAAGCGGGCCAGGTCCGGGCCGTCCTGCCGGGGCCAGACGGCTGGCAAGTCCAGCGCTGGGTGAAGCAGGCGATCCTGTTCGGCTTCCGGCACACGGGGCTGGCGGAGATGATCGGCTTCGGCATGCCCGCCATCGACAAGGCGGCTTTTCCGCCCCGGTTGTTCCAGACGGCTGACGGTGTGCGCCTCGTGCCCGGCGGCAGTGCGGTGCGGCGGGGGCCTACGTCGCGCCGGGAGTGGTGATCATGCCGCCAGCCTACATCAACGTCGGAGCCTACGTCGACGAAGGGACCATGGTCGACAGTCATGCGCTCGTGGGGAGTTGTGCTCAAATCGGCAAGCGCGTGCATCTGAGCGCGGCCGCCCAGATCGGCGGCGTGCTCGAACCGGCCGGGGCCATGCCCGTGGTCGTCGAGGATGAAGCCTTTGTCGGCGGCCTCGTCGGGCTGTTCGAGGGGATCCGGGTCGGCAGTCGGGCCGTGCTGGCCGCGGGCGTCGTGCTCACCGCCAGCACCGTGGTCTACGATCTGGTCCATGGCTGCCAGCGCCAGCGTGAGATTCCGCCGGGCGCGGTCGTGGTGCCCGGGACCCGGCCTGCTTCAGGTGCCTTTGCCCAGGAGCGTGGCCTACAGGTGGCGGCACCCCTCATCGTGAAGTACCGCGATGCCCGCACCGATGCCGCCACGGAGCTGGAGGCCGCCCTGCGGCTGACACCATGACCGCCCCGTCACCGCGACCGGCCCGCAGGCTGGGGGAGATTCGCCCATCCCCCATTCGTGTGCTTTCGGAGGGCGCTCCCACTGACGCCATTCCGCTCGGCCTGGGTGAACCGACCTGGGAACTCCCCGCTACCGCCCGGGCAGCACTGGCAGACCTGCCCGCCGTCTGTGCCTATGGACCCAATGCGGGACTGACAGAGTTGCGGGCCGCCATCGCCGACTTCCACGCGGCCCAGCCGGCGGAGGTCATGATCACGTGCGGCAGCCAGGGAGCCCTTTTCAGCCTGTTCCTGGCCTGGCTCGAACCCGGCGACGTGGTCCTCGCACCGGACCCCGGCTTTCCCGCCTACCCCGTCTTGGCCCGACTCACCGGCGCTGAGGTTCGCACTTACTCCCTCGATGCGGCCCGCGGCTTCGCCTTGGACCCGGCAGCCCTGGTCGCCACGCTGCACCAGACTCCAAAGGCAAAGATCGTCGTCATCAACCATCCGTCCAATCCCACGGGGGGCGGAGCCGATCGAGAAGCCCTCACCGTCGTTGCCGAGGCCTGTGCCGCGGCCGGCGTGCTCCTCATCTCCGACGAAGTCTACCGCGATCTCTACTTCGGACCGCGGCCACCCAGTCTGCGCGACGTCTGGAACGGGGGCGTGGTCCTCAGTTCGGTCAGCAAGGGCTGGGGTGCTCCCGGGCTGCGGGTGGGCTGGGCCGTCGGGCCAGAGGCCTGGCTCGCGCCGGCCCGTACCGTCCATGCCTTTGCTGTGACCGCAGCCGCTCTCCCGTCCCAGTATGCTGCTCTGGCCCTTCTGCGAGCATCCGATTCGGTCCTGGCTGCCGCCCGCCTTGAACTGATTCGGCGCTGGGATGCCGTAAGCAGCGCGGCCCTTCAGCACCTCGGAATCCCGTTCGACCCGCCCGCTGGGGCCTTCTACCTCTGGCTACCCTTGCCGCCCGGCGTGCAAGACCCCATGGCCTTCTGCCTCCGACTCCGCGACGAAGGCAAGGTCGTGGTCGTACCGGGTGCCACCTTCGGCCCCGCGGGAGCTGGACACGTTCGGCTCAGCTTTGCCGCCCAGCCTGGTGACTTGATCGAAGGGCTGCGGCGACTTGCTCCCTACTGGCGGGGGCAGGGATGAACGCGGCCCCGACGCTCTGGGCTCTGGACGCCGAGGAATGCCAGGCTCTGGCCCAGGAGCATGGCACTCCGCTCTTCGTCTATCGCCGTGCCGTGGCGACGAAGCAGTACCAGGGGCTGCGGGCCGTCCTGCCGGAGCGCATCCGTCTAGCCTATGCCGTGAAGGCGAACCCCCATCCCGAGCTCTTGCGTTTGCTGACCGACCTGGGAGCCAGCTTCGACTGTGCTTCCATCGGCGAACTGCAGCGCATGCAGGAACTGGGGCTGGCCGGCTCGGGACGGGTCTTCTATGCCGGGCCGGGCAAGCGAACCGAAGAGTTGGACCTCGCCGTTGCGCTCGGCGTGCGGGTGCAGGCCGAGGGTTGGGAGGACCTCCTGCGGCTGGATGAACTGGCACCTGGCCCCTTGGACGTCAATCTCCGGGTGCATCCGGTCACTGGAGTGGAGGAAGACAACCAGATCATCGGTGGCGTGGGCCCTTCCGCCTTTGGCGTGGATGAGGAAGAAGTGCCGGCCCTGCTAGCCCGAGCAAGAGACCTGCAGCGGGTGCGCCTGCGAGGGCTCCATGTGTTCGCGGCCAGCAACGAACTCCGGGCCGATCGGCTCCTCGCCACTCATCGCATGGTGCTGAAACTGGCCCACCGCCTCCATCGGGAACACGGACTTGACCTGACCCAGGTCGATCTGGGCGGCGGGCTGGGCGTACCCTACAGTCCAGATGAACTGCCGCTCGACGTGGCCCGTCTCGGTAGCGGACTGGCCGATCTCCTGACTGATCACTCCTGGTTCAAGGGCGAGTGCATCTTGGAGCCCGGCCGTTACCTTGCCGCCGGGTGTGGCGTCTACCTGGTGCGCGTGGTGCGGGTCAAGCACAGCCGGGGCATCCGCTTCGCGATCCTGGAAGGCGGGATCAACCATCTGCTCCGGCCGCACCTGACGGGCCAGGCCTTCCCCGTACGTGCCATTCAGGCCACGGGGCCGCTCCAAATGACCCGGCTGGCGGGACCGCTCTGCACCAGCCTCGATCGGTTGGGCGACGTGCTGCTGCCCGACCTCGAACCCGGCACGCTGCTCGCCTTCGGAATGACCGGAGCATATGGCCTGTCCGAAGGTATGACCCATTTCCTGAGCCATCCCATTCCGCCTGAGGTTTGGGTGGACTAGGCCGTGGCTGGCGTTGGCCTATCCATGAGGTAGGCTGGAGAGCGAGAGACCCTCAACATCGTCCTGTTCGAGGACGTGAAGTGCGGGCACGGAGTTAGGCGATCGCTGCGTTCCCCAAGGGAATGGTCCACCGGTGGAAAGGTACTATAATTGGGACGCCGCTGTTTGGTCATTGCTTTGGTTGCTTAGTGCCTCCGCATTCTGCAACGCCACCACTAGCTCTTCCAGGAGAAATCCATGGCCTCGGCAGTAGTTGAACCTAACCTGAACGAAGAGCCTCGCGTAGATGACGCCGCGGACATCGAAGACGACGAATCCGATGGTGGCCTGAGGTTCAGCATTGCGAGCTATGGAGCCGACTACCCTGTCGATGCGCTTGTAAAGCGACTCAAATCTCAAGCGATCGAAGTTCCACGTTTCCAGCGCGGCTTTGTATGGACGTTACCGCAATCTTCAAGGTTCATCGAGTCTCTACTCCTTGGGCTTCCAGTTCCGGCCGTCTTCCTCTCCAAGCATGCTGAGAGTCAACGCCTGTTGGTAATCGACGGCCAACAGCGGCTGACCTCCTTGAAGTACTTCTACGAGGGCGTCTTTCGTGGCGGCGCAATTGGAAAGGAGTTCCAGCTTCGTGGTGTTTCAAGAGACCTCGAGGGCAAGACATACGACACTCTGTCTGAAGAAGACCGACGCCGTCTTGACGATTCACTCCTACATGCAATCATAGTCAACCAAGTCGATCCTCAGGATGACCAAACTGGCCTCTACAGCATTTTTGAACGCATCAATACCGGCGGAACGCCACTTCAGCCGCAGGAAATCCGCGCGTGCATCTATGAAGGCAGCTTTATAAAACTTCTAAAGGAACTCGCAGCGAATTCAGATTGGGTCTCGCTCTATGGGGCGGCCAGTACACGTGCCAAGGATCAAGAGATGATCCTGCGTTTCTTGGCACTTCATTTCGTCGGCGACAAGTACGAACCGCCTATGAAGCACTTCCTGAATCGGTTCGTTGCAAGTAATCGCGAACTCGAGCCTTTCAACGAGGCTGCAATCAAGAAGGCCTTCGAACCAGTCGTCAAGCTTGCCAACGCGCACATCGGGCCGAAGGCCTTTCGGCCAGTCAGAAACCTCAACGCGGCCCTACTTGACTGCGTGCTTGTCGGGCTTGCCTGGCGTCTCGATAAGGGCCCAGTGACCAGGCCAGAAGAATTGGGACCCGCCTTGGATGGAATCATGAAGAGCCCACAGTTCATTGATGCCTATACAAGCGGCACGACCGGCGAAGCAAAAGTCAAGAAGCGGATCGAACTTGCCTCAGAGGCATTTGGCTCCGTCCCATGAGCGACATTCGCCTTCAGGCCTTGAAGGAACAAATTCAACGTGTTCTTGAACAAGCAGCCAACGCCTCGGAGCCCGAGGCAAAGGCTAATCTTTCTAGCTTGGCGTGCGTCTTAACATCTGCGCTTGTCGAGGTGGCTTGCAGGGTGTACGTCGGAAATTATGCGCAGAAGCGTGCTGATACCTCAGTCTCGACCTACGTTTGTACCCGCCTCTACTTTTTCCAGAACGGAAAGACTGACGACATAACCAAACTGCTAAGGGACTTCTCGTCCGAACTTGCGGTTAAATTCACGAACTCGATCGGTGAGCAGGGCAAGGATGCGGTAGACAGTGTCGTGAGCAAGAAAAACGAGATTGTGCATGGCAAGGGTGCTGGAATAGGTCTCGATACCATGAAACGATACCATAAAGACGTACTCTCGGCCTTAGATAAGCTACGGGACTTACTCGCCTAATGCCCCCCCAACGCCGCGAGCACGTCCACGCTCGTCCTCTTGTTCCTGATCCAATCCTCCAACTCCGGCCTGAACTTTTGGAGGGCGTTCTTTACCGGCCAGGCGGCGCCGTCGGCTAGGCCACAAATCGTGGTGCCGGGGGTGAGGCCGATGCCTCTTTCCACGTCGCCCAGTACTTCCAGGTCGGACAATTCCCCCTCACCTCGGCGGATGCGGGCGAGGATCTTCGTCATCCAGCTCGTGCCCTCGCGGCAGGGGGTGCATTGGCCGCAGCTTTCGTGGCTGAAGAAGCGGCAGGAGTTGTAGAGCACGTCCACGATCGGCGTCTGGTCGTCGAAGACGATGACGGCGGCCGTGCCCAGGCCCAGGCAGCGGTACTTGCCGGGGTCGGCGAAGTCGAGCTTGCAGTCGAACTCGGCCTCGGTCAGGAAGCCCATCGACAGGCCGCCGGGGATGCAGCCCTTCGCCTTGCGGCCCTTCCACACGCCACCGGCGAAGTCGTCAATCAGTTGGCGGACGGTGAGGCCGAGCGGGGCCTCGTAGCAGCCGGGCTTGTTGACGTGCCCGGAGACGCAGTAGAGCTTGGGGCCGAAGCTGCCGGCGTCGCGCGGATTCTTCGGGTCGGCCGGGATGCCCATCGACTTGAACCACTCGACGCCGAGGTTCAGGATGTGGGTGACGCAGGCCATCGTTTCGATGTTGTTGACCACGGTGGGCTTGCGGAAGGCACCCTCGATGGCGGGGAAGGGCGGCTTGATTCGCGGCCAGGCCCGCTTGCCCTCCAGGGACTCAATAAGCCCCGTCTCTTCGCCACAGATGTAGGCCCCGGCCCCACGGTGCAGGTAGATGTCGAGGTGGAAGCCGTCCTTGCCGCAGACGTTGCGGCCGAGCATGCCCGCGGCGTAGAGTTCGTCGATGGCCGCCTGCAACCGCCGGTAGCTGTGGCCGTACTCGTAGCGGATGTAGAGGTAGGCGGTCGTGGCCCGGGTGGCATAGCAGCCGATGATCATGCCCTCGAGCACCTGGTGCGGGTCCTCTTCCATGAGAATGCGGTTGTTGAAGGTGCCGGGCTCGGACTCGTCGGCATTGATGCACATGTAGATCGGACCGGGGTGGTCCTTGGGCAGGAAGGTCCACTTGACGCCGGTCGGGAAGCCGGCCCCGCCCCGGCCGCGCAGCCCGGAGGCCTTGACCGCGTCGACGACCTGGGCCGGGCTCAGGGCCAGGGCCTTGTCGAGGCCGCGATAGCCGCCCCTTTCTCGGTAGACCGCCAGGGTGTGGGAATCCTTGACGCCGACGTTGCGGAGAAGAACGGGTTCGAAGGTGGGCATGGAGACGGGGCCTTGTGCAAACTCGAATGGCTGTGGCGAGGGCCAGGGCTCGCTTTCACTCAGCCATTTTAAGGAAGTGCGCCAGGATGGAAGGGCGGCGCGGGGCAAATGGTGGGAGTGCCCGGCGGCAACACGAGCACCGCGCAACAGAAAGCCCGCGAGGGGGACCCCCACGGGCTTTTGGCTGGCAGAAGATCGGCGTTAGCTGATCGTGTTGCCGACGTTCGAGAACACGCCGCTGGCGCGGGTGCCGACGAAGCTGATCGCGGCCAGGCAGACCACGATGATGAGGGCGAGCATCACGGCGTATTCAACCGCCGTCGGGCCGCTCTCGTCCTGCAGGAAACGCTTGATCATGGACATCGGGAACCTCCAGAAGGGAACAATGGGGACAAGCCGGAAGGCGCAACTAGCTGATGGTGTTGCCGACGTTCGAGAACACGCCGCTGGCGCGGGTGCCGACGAAGCTGATCGCGGCCAGGCAGACCACGATGATGAGGGCGAGCATCACGGCGTACTCGACCGCTGTCGGGCCGCTCTCGTCCTGCAGGAAACGCTTGATCATCGACATCGGACCACCTCCACGTATGAAACGAAGAACACCCAGGTGTATGGACGGGATTCAGACGCTGCGCGACTGTCCTCCGCCTCGATCCTTGCCGCTCCAGTTCGGCCGCGACTCGCTCTTGTGACGCACGAAATGACGGAATGACCACTTCGGTGCCGCGTCTACGACGGCGTATTCGCATCCCACTGGTTTACGACATTGCTGAACGCTCCAGAAGTTCGGGAGCCCAGAAACGAGACCGCCGCGAGGCAAACGGTGATAATGAGCGCCAACATGATGGCATACTCCACCGCCGTCGGGCCGGACTCGTCGGCTAGGAACCGTTGCAGATGTCGTTTGAGCCAACTCACGGCTTAACTCCTGTCTGCGTAATGCCTTGTGCCAATGAGGCCGCCTAACTGCCGGTGGATCCTCCACCGCTCCTTAACCTCACAGGTGGACCTTCCCGTCCCCCGAGAACCTTCACTACCCTAAGACACGTTTGTACGATTGTCAAATTCCGAACCGGATAATTTCTGAACTCGCACCTTTCTCTAAAGAATCTTCGGACTCCTCGGACCAGGTTCGCCTCCCCCTCAAGCTTCCCGACCGGACCGCGTCGTCCGCCGATGCCCCAAAACATGCTATCCTGACTGAAGCGGCCTTCGTCCCTGACTCGGAACCGTGCTCCATGCAGCCCTCCGCAGCCTTGCAACTTTGCTGGCAAACCCTCGAACAATTGGCCGCCCCCGCCGGCCTCCGCTCGGGCGCACCCCGCCGACGTTTCGCCCCCCCCCGCCGGTGCCTGCCCTTCCGCCCCGGCCGGCCCGCCTCAGGTCGAACCCACTTGTCTCGCCCTGCTCGCCCTCATGGCCCAGCGCCCGGAGAGCCAGCCGCTTCTGGATCGTGGCCGGGCGGCCCTCCTGTCCTGGCAGCAGCCGGACGGCTCATTCCGAATTCATGGCGGCAACCCCAAGGCTGCCTGGCCCACCTCACTCGCCCTCATCGCTCTTAGCCAGCTCGATATCGTGCCCTCCGAGGCCACCCGGTCCGCCGCCGGCTGGCTCTGTGCCCTCGAAGGTCGGCTCGTGCATCAGGACGAAAAGGCCCGCGAGATCAACGAGATCGATTCCAGTATCGTGGGCTGGCCCTGGACCGAGCGGACCTTCTCCTGGGTCGATCCTACGGCACTGGGCTGCCTGGCCCTGCGGCTGGCGGGCTATGGCGACCTTCCCCGCGTCCGCGAGGGCTATCGCCTGCTGCTCGACCGTGTCTACGAAACCGGCGGGGCCAATGCCGGTAACCGCCGGGTCTTCGGGATGGCGACGCAGCCCGTTCCAGAGAACACGGCCAACCTGGTGCTCGCCTTCGTGAACTGGGAAGATGACCCGCGTGTTGCCGCTTCGAGGCGGTTCCTGCTCGAAGTCGCCGCCGACAACGACGACCTGGAGAACCTGGCGTGGACCCGCATCGCTCTTGAGGGCTGGAAACAGGAGCCCGAGGTGGCGGCCGCCTTGCCTCGGCTAGAGGAGCGAATCGCCGCCGCCTATGGGGCCCGCCATGCCAGCAAGCTCTTCGCGCCTTCGACCGTCCGCGAAGCGGTGACCGCCTTGGCCCTGACAGCGGGTCGGTCCTGCCCGCTCGTGCCGCCGCCGCCGAGCCAACGCCACGACGCCCCCGCACCGACGGCGGTCAAGCCCAAGAAGCCGACCTTCTCGGAGATCATCTACTCCGGCTTTCGCGGCCTGATGGTGCGGGCCGTCGGTCGGATGCGGCACGTGACCACGCCGGCCCTGGTTCGGATTGCCGCCGCTCCGAGCTACGACGCCCCCCTCGCGGACCTTCTCTGGGACCAGTATGCCGCCTTCCGCGTGCCCGTGCCGCTGAAGGACAAGGTCGTCGTGCTCAAGCCCAACTTCGTCGAGTTCCACCGCGACCGGGTCATCAATACCCATCCGGCGGTGATCGGGGCGGTGATCGAGATGTGCCGGCGTGAAGGGGCCCGCCAGGTCATTGTGGCCGAGGGACCCGGCCACTGGCGCAACGTCGAGTACCTCGTGACCGCCAGCGGTCTCGGTGAGGTGTTGGCCCGGCATGACGTGCCGTTTGTCGACCTGAATCATGACACCCCGGTGGAACTGCCCAACCTGGGCCGGTGCACCAAGCTCGAACACCTCTACCTAGCCCGGACCATCGTCGAAGCCGACGTGCTCATCTCCATGCCCAAGATGAAGACCCACCACTGGGCCGGCGTCACGCTCTCGCTCAAGAACCTGTTCGGCACCGTGCCCGGCATCTGCTACGGCTGGCCCAAGAACGAGCTGCACTGGCAGGGCATCGACAACAGCATCGTCGACATCGCCCTGACCCGCACACCCGATCTGGCCATCGTGGACGGCATCGTGGGCATGGAAGGGGACGGTCCCCTGAACGGCGAAGCCAAGGCCCTCGGCGCCCTGGTCATGGGAACCGACCTCCTGGCGGTCGACGCGACCTGCTGCCGGCTCATGCGCTTCGATCCCACCAAGGTGGGCCATCTGAGCCTGGCCTGGAACAAGCGGCTCGGCGTGATCCATGAGCATGAGATCGAGGTGAGCGGCACGCCCCTGACGGAACTGTCCCAGCCCTTCGTGCCCCATGAACGCTTCGCCCATCTGTGCCTGGATGCCGAGCCCGCCGTGGCCGCCACCAGTGGTTGATGAATCCCGAAAGAGGCTCGGGTCGTCTCGTGGATGCCGCGATGTTCGAGCGTGCCAGCCAGTTCTTCAGCCAGTTGCAGGATGAAATCTGCTCCGCCCTGGCCGAGTGGGACGGCGGTGCCGAGTTTCGCACAGACGGTTGGGAGCGGCCGGGCGGAGGCGGCGGGCGGACCCGGGTGCTGGCCGAGGGCCGGCTCTTCGAGAAGGCCGGCGTCAATGTGTCCACGGTGTTCGGCGAGCTGCCCGAGGAGTTGGCCGGGACCATGCCGGGCTCGGGTCGGGCGTTCAAGGCCACCGGGGTGTCCCTCGTGCTCCATCCCCAGAGCCCGCTGGTGCCCACGGTTCATGCCAACTTCCGCTTCCTGGCCAAGGGCGAAGCCTGGTGGTTCGGCGGCGGCGCGGACCTGACCCCCTCCTATCCTTTCCGCGACGACGTCATCCACTTCCACCGCACCTGGCGCACTGTTTGCCAGCGGCACGGCCCGCCGATCGACTATGCCCGTTTCAAGACCTGGTGCGACGAGTACTTCTTCCTGAAGCACCGCAACGAGCCGCGCGGCATCGGCGGCA
>CALLZJ010000329.1 GCA_937858435.1 uncultured bacterium | reverse complement strand
GGGCGATCCGCGTCAGGCGGCTTTCGAGCTTGATGCGCGTCTGACGGCCAGCCTCCGCCGCGTCGGCGGCGTCGGCGACCCGCTGGATGTCGTTCCAAACATCATCCAGAGTCACCGGGTGCAAGGCGGTCACCTGCGGAGCCGGATCGGGCCAATCGGTCAAGGCCGGTAGGATGTCCTTGGGGCTCACGGCGCAGACGTCGCACTGAGTCTGGGTGATGATCAGGTCCGGCTGAAGTTCGCGGAGCAGATCGCCATCGACGCCATAGATGGAAAGCCCCTGGGCTAGGCGTTCTTGGACCTGGCGATGAATTTCCCCGCCAGCCGCCTCGGGATCGATCCAGGGCCGACTGCAGACCGGCAGTTTGCAAACTTCATCGGGAAAGTCGCACTCGTGGGAACGGCCCACCAGGCGATCCAGCATGCCCAGAGCGGCGACGATCTCCGTCGCGCTGGCGATCAGCGATACGATGCGTTGGGCGGCCATGGCGAGTCCCGCCGGTCTAAGAACACACCCCGCCATTATAGCGGGGTGTGTCCGGGATGAAACGGTTTGGCGCGCAGCGTGAGCCGACAGGTTCTAGTCCAGTTCGGGAGCTTCGGCGGGCGGCTGCCGGCGCAGCTCTTCCAGTTCACGGTGCAGGCGCTCAATCTGGCGTTCGATTTCGCGAATGCGGTCCTCGCGTGCTTCAGGGCCTTGGGGCCGAGCGCCACGGCCACCGCCGCCGAGCGGGCCAGCTCCAGGCCCACCCGGGCCACCACGCCCGAAGGCGCCGCCACCACCTGGACCGCCCGGACCACCGCCTGGGCCCCCGCCAGTTCAACCCGGGCCGCCACGGCCAAATCCACCGCCACCGCCCGGCCCGCCCGGACCGCGTCCAGGTCGATCCTCCGGACCGCCTCGATCATCCCTTGGCCCAGGGCCGCCGGGACCGAAGCCGGGAGCATGCGGCGCGGCCGGTGCCGCGGGCGGCATCTGCGGGCTGAAAGCGCTCATGCCCGCACGCGCCATGGTCCGAACAGAAGCCAAGCGGCGTTTCGCCAACTCAACGTTGATTTCGGCTTCATCAAGTTCAGCCTTGCCGACTGCGAGTTCGGCCCCGGCCATGGCGGCACGAATCTCCAGATCGCTTCGCTCTGATTCGGTCGTAACTTCAGGCCGGGCCCGTTGCCGGGCATTCGCGGCGGCCCGCACTTGGAGTTCAAGCACTTCCAGCCGAGCCCGCTGAATGCGCAGCTTCGTCTCGGCCCGCCGCACTTCCATCTCCGCCTGGAAGACCTGATCCTCGAACGCTCGCAACCCCATGGCGCTAGGCGCAGTCGGAGGCACGGCGGCTCCTGGAGGCATGGGCGGCGCTTCAGGCCGACGCGGCCGCTCAGGACGATCGGGCGGCTCCGGACGTTCCGGACGCTCGGGCGTCTCGGGGCGGCCAGGAGGCTCCGGCCTCTCAGGCCGGCCCCCACGTCGGGGTGGCTCCTGCGGGCCATCCTGGGCCCAACTCCATCCCAGCGGCAGCAGCAGGGCCGCTGTGGCGACCAGCACGGCCCGGCCGACGAAGCCCAGGCGCGGCGTTGCCAACTCGTTGCGTAGCATTTCCAGTCTCCTCTTCAGGTGTGCGAAGTCGCCCAGGCCGCTTCCCAGAGCGGGAGGGCTTATGGCGGCATCGGCAAGAAACTCGACCATGCGAACCATCACCAGGGCGTAAGCCTGCCGTTCCCGGGGGCGGGTGCTCACGACCCAAGCATCACAGCATTCTTCTTCCGCTTGTCGCAACTCTGAGCAGAACCACGGGACGAGCGGGTGCCACCAGTAAACGGCCCGTGCCACCGTTTCGACCAGGCGGACCCAATTGTCGCCGCGCCGCAAGTGAGCCAGTTCATGGAGGACCAAGCAGCGCTGCTCCGCCAGGCTGAGCCGTTGGCAAGGCTCCTCGGGTAGCAAGAGCCAGGCACGGCGGCCCAGTCCCACCACGCAGGGTGAGAAGGAGCCGGGTAGCAGACGAACGCGGGGCGGCGACCGTAGGCCAGCTTCAGCCGCCAACTCGGCGACCAGGGCTTCCCAGTGGGCGGGCGGCGGCGAGGTGAACTGGAGGGCCACGGTGAGCCGGCGCCATGGCCAGAACTCCATGACCAGCCACGTCAGCGTTCCCGCCAGCCAAAGCGCCGCCAGAATCGGCACCCATGGCGGCGTAGCTAGCCCGCTAGCGCCGAGGGCCGCGATGGAGGGGGTTGATCCGAGCATCGGCGGCAAGGCCGGGAAGACTGCCAGGGAATCCAGATCAATCGGCGGCGCGGGTTCTTGGTGAGCAATAGGACGATCGTTGCCATCGGGCACGGGAGCCAAGTCATCTACTAGGGAAAGGTCTGACTCTTCTGGCCACGGATCGCCAGGTAGCAAGATGGCTTCAGATTCGGCCTCGAGCCAAGGGAGCGGCTCAGGCAGAGCACAGGGAGAGCTCGGCTTTACGACGGCGGTCGGCGTGCATTCGGGAAGGCGAAGAGCTAGCACTGGCGTGGCTGGCAAGGCGTCGGCGAACTCCACCGCGGCCACCGGCGTGGCCTCCAAGGCAGCGAGCACAGGCAGGTTGAGGCCGAGCGGCAGGTCCCAGATAGGCGGCGTGAGCAGCTTGACGAGCACGAGCAGCCACAGCCCGTGGACGAGTGGCCGCGGCACGGCGCGGAAGCGGCTGACTAGCCAGACTACCAATGCCAGGACGGTCGCAGTCAAAGCATTGGCTAGAGCGGCAGCGAGGAAACTAGTCATGCGCCCCCTGCCCTTCTGCCGCTCGAACGCGTGGGCGGCTCTTGGGACAACTCGGTGAGGAGTTGACGGAGTTCAGCCCGTTCGGCCGGGGTCAACCGCTGGCCCCGCACCAGGTGCGTCAGGACCGGAGCCAGGGAGCCGTCGCAGAGTTGCTCGGCAACCCGGCGTAGCCGGCGGCTCAGAAGTTCGTCGCGACTGACGCGAGCGCGAAACTGCCATGGGCCGTCGGTACGTTCGCGGCGGCCCAGCTCTTTGGCTTCGAGGCGTTCGAGGAGCTTCTGTACGGTGGCGTAGGCGGAGGCCCCGCCGCTGGGGTAAAGCTCATCCACGAGCTGCCGCATGGAAGCGGCCTCGTGCACCCAGAGGCGCTGCAAGATGGCCAACTCGGCCTCAGTCACGTCGGCAGTCGGCTTGGGCATGGCAAGCTCCACAAGACATCTTGTCTGGCCGAAGTATAGACAACTTGTCTAACCCGGTCAAGGGGCGGAGGTATCGAAAATAACTTGGAAAAATCGATGAGAAACGGGACGAGGCATTGCCCCTCGTCCCGTGCCGCGGATCGAACTGTAGTTGGACCTGCTAGCGGGCCGGGCCGTCCTTGCTCTCGCCGCCACTGCCGAGCCGCCGCTCGATGGCCTGCTTACGCTGCTGGTCGCGATGAGCAGGAGTGGCGACTTCAACGGCCTTCTTCCAAATCGCCTTGGCTTCATCGCGCTCGCCCAGCGCCCAGAGGACCTCGGCATAGTGGTCGAGGATCTCGATGTTCTGACCGCGAGGCTTGGCGGTAGCGCGCTTCAAGAAGTCGCGGGCCTCTTCCAGTTTGCCCTGGCGGAAGAGCGCCCAGCCGTAGCTGTCGAGGAAGCTCGAATTGTCGGGCTCGGCATCCACGGCCTTCTTGATCATCGCGGCGGCTTCATCCACGTTGTGCTTGAGGTCGGCCCAGATGTAGCCCAGATCGTTGTTCAGCCCCGCGTCGTCCGGCTTCTTCAGCAAGAGGGGCCGCAGCATCTTCGTGGCCTTGTCGACGTCGCCCATGTCGCCGTACATACTGCCGAGGATGCGGGCGAACTTCTCACGCTCCGACTCGAGCCGCTCATCATCGGGATCGAGCCGCTGGTAGAGCCGGAGGTAGATCTCTTCGGCATCATCGTACTTGCCGGTGAACTGCAGGAGCCAGGCTTTGGTCTCGGCGTGGAAGGGGATCTCGTCGTTCACCCGCTCGAGTTTGCGGAAGGCATCCTTGACCTTGCCCTGGATCGCCGCCAGACGCACCAGGCTCCGCAGGGCATAGGCCTTGCCGATGGGGATCAAGCTACCGTCGTCGTCGCCGTCCAGTTCCAGGATTTCCTGGCAGGTCTTCTCGGCGGCCTCGAAGCGCTTGGCCTCGGTGAGCAGGTCGACCCAGGTCAGGTAGGTGATGACGATGCGGCGGCTGTTGTTCTGAACCTTGGCCCGATCGACGGCGATGCGATAGAACTTGTCCCCGACGTCCCAATCTTGCAATTCCTGGGACAGATTGGCCAGGATGATGGCTCCGCTGAAGTTGAAGCGGTCGGGCTGGTCGTCGGCCATCTTCTTGGCCAGGGCGAGCATCTTGCGGGCAAGTTCCGGGTCTTTCGCCAGTTCCTTAACCCGGTCGGCCTGATCCTCGTCGCCAAGTATCGTGTTGAGGGCGCGAATCTCGTCACGCAGATCGTCGTCTGCTCGGACGGTGGGGGCCTGGACCAGGACCCAAGTCAGGGCCAGGACCAGACAGGAGAGCGGGATTGCGTAGGCAGTGCGGGACATGGGCCTTACCTCTGGCCGAGGAAACTGGGTTCTACTCCTTTCCCACATCCTACGCGGCATGCCCGGCGGCTGCCACTGGAGGTCTGGCCAGGCAGGCAAGCTGGGTGGCCGGGGACGGGCTTGGAGGGCGGCGTCGGGATTGACAGCCGCTGGCGATGGCACTATGGCACGGGTCCCGAGCCTACGCTGAGACCACCGGAATGACGCTTCTGGATGTCGAACTCTTAACCGACCTGAAGGCCGTGCCGCTGACCATGATGGGGGCAGTGGTCGCCCTGGGTCTGGGTCTGTGGCTGTGCGGTTGGTGGTGGCACCGCTTCTGGATCACCATCTTGACCAGCTTCCTCGCAGGCCTGGTTGGGCTGCACCTGGGGCCGCAGTTTGGCGTGCAGCAACCCGTTGTGGCGGGCGTGCTGTTGGCCATGGCAGGCGGCGGACTAGCCCTGTCGCTGGCCCGGCTGGGGCTGTTCGCCATCTATGGCCTGGCCGCTTGGTTTGTCATGCTCCAACTCGCCCCGGCCCATGCCATTCCGCTGATCTGCTTCACGGCCGGCGGGCTCATCAGCATCGTCTTCTTCCGTTTCTGCGTCATGATCCTGACGGCCGGGGTGGGGACCGTGCTGCTGGCCTACGGTGGCATCGCCCTCCTCGAGTCGCAACTCGATCTGCGTGTGACGACCGAGTTGGCCGAGAACGCGGTGCTCGTCCACCTTGGGCTGGCCGCGGTAGCGCTTATTGGCGTCCTGGTGCAGGCCCGCCTGGCGCGGCTGCACTATCGTTGGGCCCGACGTAAGCAGGAAGAAGCGCTGTGGAATCAGAAGCTGAATCAGCTTAAGGAACAGGAACAGCGCACGGGCGGACTGCTGGGCGGCATCTTCCGTCGTGCTGGTTGAGACCGACTGGCTACCCTGCCCGGCGATAGGCGAATTCCCACCGCCCGGTCATCCAGTCCAGACAAGAAGACCAATTCGCCAGCGCTCCGGGGGTGAAGTGCCCGAGCAGCCGGGCGCCACGGGCGCCAGTTACGGCCGGGAGGTTGGCTGGCTCACCATCCAGGGCGAGAGCGGCGAGGAGGGCGGCGACGGCGGCCTGGACCGCGGCGGCCGGCCAGCCTAAGTCGTCGCTCCGAACGAAACGCCAACCTGGCTCAAGCTCTTCGAGCAGTCGCCACAGGAAACCATTGCGACTGCCCGCGCCACACAAGACGACCTCCCGGCCGCGGTCGGCTTCGCGGCCGGCAGCCTGGCGGAGAGACTGGACCGCAGCCACCGCCACGAAATGGTGGGACGTGCAGAGCACGTCATGGGCTGTCCATCCCTGCTGCTGGGCGAGGAGGATCGTCTGCCGGGCAAACTCGACGCCGAAGGTTGAACGTGGCGCGCTGCGTGGCCAACGTTTCATCACCAGCGGATGGTGGAGCCAGCGTTCGAGCAGTGCCGGGAGCAGCCGGCCCTGGACCGCATGCCGACCCTGGGGGTCGGATCGGCTCTGCCCGCCGGTCATTTGTTGGACTAGGCTGTCGAGCAGCCAGGTGCCGGGGCCGGCCAGTCCGCCGCGGATGCGGTCCACTTCCGCCGTTCGCGGTAAGAGCGTGGCCTCACTCCATTCACGGATGCTGAGGACGGCCCGATCCTTTTCCGGAGCGCGGAAGAGCAAGAAGTGGGGCAGTGCCGCGAGGGACATCCCCTGTCCGTGGCTCGCCAGGTCCCGGCCCGCGAAGTCGCCGACGACGGTGACGCCCGTGCGCTCGGCGACCAGACCGGCCGCCCCCAGCGTCAGTTGCGTGGGAACGGGTGCTTCACCATCATGGCAAAGCACCAGGTTGTCCAACCCCAGGCAGAGCACGTTAGCCAGGCTCATCCCGGCGCGGTCCAAGGCGTGCAGTGCGGCGGCGGCCAGCATTTCGCTCAAGGCTCGATGCCCGGTGGTCAGGTGGCGCGCCTCCAGCGCGCCCCCTGACACCAGCCCCACCAGCAGCGTCTGCACGTCGTCCGGGATCGACTCTTGGTGAAACTGCACAAGTTCAGCGCGGAGGTCGAGCCCCAGCCCTTCGATGAGCAGCACGGCTGCCTGGACTTGCTCCAGGGCCGGATGGAGCGCCAAACCGAGCACGTGGCGCGTGAGCATCGAAAGGTCCTTCATCCATGAAGGCGGCCGACGGCCGAACGTCCGAGTGCTTGAGCGTCCTAGGCGGCGGCCTGGAAGACGCGTAGGTCGTGCCGCGTGCAGGACTGCACGAAAGCTTCGAAAAGCTGCATGTCGAGGGCGGAGGCCGTCTCCGAGTGGGGATGCCATTGTACGCCGGTGCAGTTCCAATGCGGATCGACGGTTTCAAATGCCTCGACCACGCCGTCGATCGACTGGGGGGCGACGGGGAAGCAGGGGGCGATTTTATTGACGGCCTGGGGGTGATAGCTGTTGACGGGGTTTTCCCCACCGCCGTAGATGTGGTCGAGGCGCGTGCCGGGTTCGAGCATCACGGCATGGCGATGAACGCCGCCGTTGAGGTCCTTATGCGGGAAGGACTTGGGGATGTCGGTCGGTAGGTGGAGGAAGATCGAGCCGCCGCAGATGATGTTGAGTTCAAGGGCCCCCAAAGCGACGGCCAGGCAGGGCATCTTGCGCTGGACGATGAGCCGGCAGAGCATGCGGTCGAAATCCTCGCGGCGAGCGGGCATGGGCTGCACGTGCGGGCTGGGCGGCATGCCCAACCGCTTGGGGTCGAGGTCCAGCGGTCCCCCGGTGAGCAGGAACCCGTCGAGCTTGTCGAGAGTCTCTTCCAACTCCCGTTCCTTGAGCGACGTCGGGATGACCAGGGGCAGGCCGCCTGCGGCAAAGACTGAGTCGGCATAGCCGGCATGGACCCGCATCTGGGCCGAGCTGGTCTTGCCAGCGGGAACGAAGTCGGCATTGATGCCGATCACGGGGCGCGACGGTGTTACTTTGCTTGTCGTTCGAGACATGGGGGTCCCTCCCTGGAGCTGCTGCCGTGTACGAGTCTCATCGTGAGTCGCGGTAAACCCACGGCAGCCGATAGGAGCCCTAGGTTAGTGGTCGCAAATCGCCGATTCAAGCCCAAGTCGCTACTTATTTTCGGCTGGGATTGACACCCTCGCACCAGCGCCCGCCGTTGGGCTCGGCTGGAAGTGCGTGGCCCGTCCATGCCGGCGTGCTTACCAGTACTCTTCGAAGTGGATGTTGCCCTTGATCTTGAGGGCGGCCTGATCGGCAACGAAGCCGCGCTGTTCCAGCAACTCGCACACCCCCACGGGGCTGGGGTAGGTCTTTTGCCGCGTAGTACGATCGACGCGGGGCACGCCAATCATGTTGGGGTTCCCACACAGGAAGACGTGGGTCGTGGCTGGTTCGAGGCGTTGACCGATGGTCTGCTCCAGCGAGCCGTCCAAAAGGATGTCCTGGATGTAGCGTTTTCCCTGGCCGGGCCCGGGCTCTCGGGTTGTCAACGTGATGTAGTGGACCTGCGAGTAGCGCTTAACCGTGCGCTCATACGCCTCCAGGTAGCCCAAGTCGCGGCGGAAGCGGACACAGCAGACCGCCACGATCGGGCCAGTGTGACCACGCCGCAACAGGTCCCAGATCATGTAGTTGTGCGGTGCTTCGCCTGTGCCAGTGGACAGGAAGACGACCGTGTCGGTCGGCTGCACCTGAGCGGTGGAATAGTGGCCAGCGATGCGTTCGCCGAGGTGGACGCGGTCCCCTTCCTGGAGCGTGATGAGCCGCGACGTCAAGGCACCGGCCTCACCCGCGCCGGTGTCGCGGACAAGCACCACGTAGAACTCGAGGCCCGGCGGCGCTCCCGGGGGAAAGATCTCTCCCTGCTCGTCGACCAGGGGGTGGCTGATGGAGTAAGAGCGGCGTAGCAACTTGGTGGGATCGGAGGCCGGGGCGACCTTGAGGCCCGTGGCCGGATTCTCCCAGTAGCCCAGCCCCAGCGTGGTGTACTGGCCCGGGGTGTGAGCCGGGACGGGGAAGTCGGGCGTCACCCGCATGATCATGAGATCGGCGTGCGGACGTACCAGGCGGGAGACCGTGGCGTTGTAATGCTTCTGCCGCAAGGCAGCCCGGTCGAGTCCGTCGGCGTCGGTGGCCATGGGGAAGTCTCGCGCGGGGTCAACCATAGACGGCAGTCACGGCGGCACGGAGCACGGCCAGACAGGCTTCTACGTCGGCCGTGGGATCGGCGGGATTGGCCTCGTACTCCAGGCTCAGGAAGCCGTCAAACTCGACGTCCCTCAGGGCACGCAACAGCTCCTCGACCCGGAGGGCGGCCTGGCCCAGGATCACGTCGGTCCGCTTGTCGTTGTCATGGTCCTTGATGTGCAGCCCGAAGTTCCGAGCACCCATGACCCGCACTTGGGCCGCGGGATCGAGCGTGGTCCCCAGTTGGGCGCAGCGGATGAGATGGCCCGTATCGAGGCAGGAGCCAATCAGCGGATGGCGATTCTTGACGATGGCCATGATTGTCTCGGCCGAGTACCAGCGGTGCAGCGTCCGCCCGACAGGACCATGCGGGTGAATGGCGATGCGAATCTGATACTCCGCGCAGAGCTTGTCCAGACTGTCAAAAGCGTCCAGCGTCGGGTCGGCGGTCAAGCAGCCGATGCCCAGCTCCTTGGCGAACTCGAACTGGCGCTGGTTGTGGGCATGATCCTTGGTGAAGGGCTGCACACCGAACGCCACCGGGGTCACATCGTGATCTTGGCACAGGGCCAGGAAGGCCCGCCGCTGTTCGGCCGAGGCCGAGAGCGGCAGGTGTCCGGAGAAGAACTCGGCATACCGAAGCCCGAGGCGGTTCATCGTGGCGACGGCCCGGTCGAGCTTGAACTGGCGGAAGGTGTAGGACTGCACGCCCAGCTTGGGCTGCGGGGGCTTGCGATCAGGCCCCGGCAAGGTCCCGGCCAGGGCAGGACCGACCGCGGCCAGCGCGGCGCTGGCGGAGGCCGTGGCGAGGAACTGGCGGCGCGTGACCGAGGGCTGCTGCGGCTGAGGCATGGCGGGGCTCGCGTGGCGGCAAGTGGAACAACTTCCAACTTCGCTGGTTAGCGTATGGAAAGGAACGCCCGGCAAGGGGGCGCGTACCAACATGGCCGTCAACAAAAGGCGCCACGGGCTCAATCCAGCGTGACTTGTTCCCCGCCATTGATTGTCAGCATCGCTCTGATTAGGTCCGAGCCAGCGGAATAGGCGAAGAAGCGGACGCTGCCGTCGGCAAAGGCGAAATTGGCACCGCCACCGTGCAGGCTCCAATAGTGAAAGCGATCACATGGGTTGAGTAGCCGGCCTGGGCCGAAAACGTGCGGAGTGACCGCGCAATCGGGAGTGGGGTCATGATAGGGCGTGACGCCGAAAATGAACTCATTGTTTGGGCCGCGTCGGGGTTGAAGCCAGAACTGTATATTCGGATACCACCAGCCGGCGATCAGCGAGGCGGGCGGCGGCCTTTCTCCGATTAGGATTGTGTAGGAGACGCCGTCGGTAATCTCCTCCAGTCGGCGGCCGATAGCGCCGCGAACAAGCCTTGGACTCGGCCCCGCTCGCAGTCCAACGCACGCAATGTAAGAAGTAAAGGAACCTAGGTCACCGTAAGAATCGGCAAGCACGACGGCCAAGCGTGGGTCGCCTGGACAGACGTAGAGCTTCATCACGGTCTGGTGGCCGCGGTGTTGAGTCAATTCCCGAAAGTCGGGGAGTGTTTCGAGGTCTTGAAGAGCAGTGAAGTAAGCCGGGCGTTGCTCGATGTAAGGCAAGAGATGGACCATCCAACTCAGCCGTGAGTTAACCAGATCGGAGCCCCTGGTCGTGGGCGGTAGAGTCCCGTGGTCATGGTGAAACACGTGCGCTGCCGTGACTATCTGTCGCATTTGGCTCTGACACGCCGTTCGGTCCGCCAAGCCGCGAATTCTCTGAATGGCGGGCATACTGAGGGCGATGAGCATTCCGAGTATGCCGACAACAACCAGTGTTTCCAGGAGCGTGATGCCGGGGCGTGTCACGGTTCGAACCTCGGCGGAAGAACCGACACGGTTACGGGCACCCGCAACTCGCGACCATCGACAGTCGCTGTGAACTCGAGAGTTTCCCGAATGCCTGTCTTGCGTAGTTCAGGAGAGACGCAAATCTGGATTTTTTGAACGGAGCCAGCGGAATCGCGCGAAAGCAAACGAGCTTCAAGTCCTGGAGGTAGCTCTGAAGGAGCAACCAGCGTGAAAGGCGAACTTCTCCAACTACGAGCCGTACAGATTATGTCGTAGACGGTTCTCACAATGTCAAAGATTCGAAGCGGTGCTCCGCCAGTATTCGTAAGGACAACCGGACATTCTGCCACGTCGCCTAAGTCGTGCTCACCCAAGTGTTGAGAGCCTGAGTATTTAAGCGACGGAAGGCCCCCTGTGGCTTGGACCTGAAAGAGCGCGCACTTGAATCGTGTCAACCCAAGTACAATGAAGGCAATCACAACGAAGGCAACTGCTGCGGCTCTAGAAAAGCGAATCATGATTTGGCTCCGTGTCTGGCCCGCCAGCGGCGCCATAACGAGGCCCCCATGGCGCTGCAGACCAAGAGGAAGCAGCCGGCAAAAAGCCATCGCCATGCGCTAGGTTCTTCTGCAATACTAGCCGTGCCGATGGGAACTGGTGCTGCCGAGGAATGCCCCGAACCCGAGCGGGTCGAGTCCGCAGGCGGCGGCGGCACGACACGCCGAAGCGGAGCGGCCTGCCCCATTGGCTTACCATGCTCGTCGGCACGATAGCTCGTCATCGTAACGAAATCGTGAACGAGCGTTTCACGTGGGCATGCAAACTCGAACAACTCGGGTCGGATCGGGGCATTGACCTGAATGTCGGAAAAGCGAACCGTTGACCGGCTAACTGGTTCGTTGCCCTTGGTAATCTCGATCTCAACGTGCGTCGGGAAGTAGCACCCAGGCGTCGGCTCCGCGAAGGACTGCACGATCGAGCGGGCCGTCAGGCGCCCTCCGCCGACCTGCTCTTCCACCAACTCGGCGAGAAGGTAGTTCACGGCGGGATCGAAGTAGAACTCATAACGTCGCGCAAGTCGCTCATTTGGGTGGTCGAGTTCTGTCGTGATGCAAATGAGTTCCCGTTCCGCGCGGGTAACACGTTCGGCGCGGTTTCGGCGCTGCGAGGCCGAGATTAACTCGGCAACGCTCATCCGCCTTCCGTCTGGTCCAGCGGAACCGACATGGCATTCAAGTAGCCCGAGTAGTCGCGCATCGTGCCTCAGGATATGGCCGCGTGCGTCCTTAAAGCTGGCCGTTCCGGCGACGCCATTCGCGAAATTGAGCGCCCGAGAAACACTGCCATCGGAGATGGTCAGGACATAGGAAGTGGAACTTCCTGGCAATCCCTCCTGACAGCGTACACTTCCCGAGGAATACCAGTATTGAGCATGACTGACTTCAACTCGCTCAGCGCGCCGAGGGAATGCCAGGCGCCTTTCGACACGGCACGAGAGTGATTGGATTGACTCTGTTGCCGCCCGGTTGGCGACGAGCGCAATGTCGGCAAGTTCATCGCTAGCGAGGAACTTGCCACCTGGAGACAAACTCAAGGTGCAGGCCAGGACGAATGAGGCAGCAAGGCACCCGTTCATGGCAACTTGCATTCGGGCAAGTCGGAAATACAAATTTGTGAAGGGAACTCGGAGCAGTGACCATAACAGGTATAGTAGTTATGTTCAGTGATGTAGTATTCGCACCAAGCGAACGCAAGAATACAAACGCGAACAGGGTTGTCGCTCTGGTACCGGCAGATGTCGTCGCCGCAGTCAATGTGAGGGCCAACGGAATAAAGCCCCTCGCAGACTGTATCCATGCAGACTGCTGGGAACATCCACTTCGTGTCTCCTTGTGCAAAGGCGACGGTGGAAATGAGAAGGAGAACAGCCGTGATGGCTCCGATTGAACGTCCGGACACGAACTCACCTCCTCTAGAATGGAAAGCGACAGTCCATCACGCAGGGAACGGCACAGTGGGGGGGGGATGGGGGGGGGGGGGGGGGGGGGGCGTGTCAAGCCAAAGTCGCTAGTCTTGACAAGCCGTCACTCCGCGAGGATTTCATCGACGGCGCGGCGTTGTCGGCGGTGCCAGGTGTAGCCGGCCGCGCTCAGGGCGAAGGCACCGAGCAGGATGCAGGTCGTGGGCTCGGGGATGGCCGCGACGAACTGGACGGCGATACCGGTCGAGCCCACCTGGACGATCGAGAAGGTCCCGCCCGCCAAGGGGTTGTTGTCGATGAACTGCGAGACGTCGAGCGTGAAGGCGATCGAGTTGAAAGCCGTGCCCGTGAAGTTCGGAGCGGTCAAGAACTCCCAGGTGTAGTCGGCCCCGGGGTTGAAGTTGGCCACCGGGCCGGGATTGTCGCCGGCATCGAGACCGATGAGCTGAATGGTCAGGGCGTTGGGCAGACTGATGGGAGCATGGAGCGCGATCAGGCGATCCCAGTTGACGCCGATGGTGCCCGTGGCATTGTTGATCTCGATTTCGAACGTGGTGCCGGCGCCGATGGTGAGCGCGGTGGCCGACCGCGTGGAGATGGCCAGCGTGCCGGTGCTGGCCCCGGGGCTGATGACGGCATTCGTGCCGACGGTGACGGGCCGGTCGATCTCGCCGCCGCCGCCCAGGCCCGCGCCGTTGGCGATGGTGAGGCTGCTGGTCGACGTGGCGAGGAAGCCGTTCACCATGAAGCGGCCGGCACTGATAGTCACCGGGCCGGCAAAGGTGCTGTTGTTGATGTCGCTGTTGAGCGTCCAGGTGCCGGTGCCGACCTTGGTGAGGGTCGCGGCCTGGGTGCCGGTGAAGTTGCCGTTCTGGGTCCAGTTGAATTCCTGAGTGTTGATCTGGCTGTTGGCCGAGATGTTCACGTGGCGATTGGCAGTCCAGTTGTCGGTGAGAATGATCCCCTGCCCCGCGACCGAGCCCAAGTCCAGGGCGCCGCTGCCGAGTTGTGCTTCGCTGCCGAAGACCAGATTGCCGGTGAAGATGCGGGTCTGGCCAGTGTAATTGTTGTTGTTGTTGGTGAGGATGACGTTGCCCGTGGTGTTGATGAAGAGCCCGCCGCTGCCCGAGACCTGACCGTCAAGGCGGAGCGAACCATTGGCATTGGTGGCATTGAGGGCGAAGAGCCCGGAACGGAGCACGATGTCCTGGGGAAGAACGGCGGCCGTCGCGCCAGTGTAGGTCAACCCCGCCCGATCGATCGTGGTGAGATCGGCATTGGCTCCGCCAGCTTGGATCAGGTTCGAGTTGCCGAAGGCCGTGGGACTGGAAAAGAGGATCAAGCCGCCGTTGATCGTCGTGGTGCCGGAGTAGGAGTTGACGCCGCTGAGCGTCAGGTTGGCAGGCCCGCCTTTGGTCAAGCCGCCGGACCCCGCAATCGAGCCCGAGATCGTTGAAGCTGCGGAACTGAGAATGATCGCTTCCTGGGAGCCGAAGTCGAGCGGCGCAGAGATGGTCGAGGATAGCGTGAAGAGGATAGTGCCGCTGGTGAGCCGCAGCGCACCGCCGCCGGAGTTGGAGAGCGTACCGCTATTGAGCGTCAGGGAGTTCCGGACCGTGAGGCTTGCCGTGCTCAAGTTGAAGTTGGAGGTCAGTCGCACGTTCTCCGTGGAACTGGTGCCGCCGACCATTGTGCCGGCATACTCGGTGGCAAAGACCAGGGGGCGGATACGGCCGCTCGTGAGTGTGACCAGCGAATTGCCCAGACCACTCGATGTTGTGTGGCCATAAGCGTAGGGCAGGATGCTAATGGTCGTGGTGCCCGCCGCGCCGCCACCCCCAATGAGATCTGCGACGGGAGGAGTGCTGAAGCTGACCGTTGCGACGTTGGCCCCAGGAGTATTGCCGAGGCTGGCGCCACGGAAGAGGGCCGTGGCCCGATTCTGGCGCGTCAGCGTGCTGAATGAAAGCTGCGCCGCGGTGGAAGGTTGTGGCGTCAGCGAAACACTACTGTGGCCCGATTCAAGGATGAGGCCGTCGACGACCTCGTTGTAGCTGCCCGAGGAGCCGATAAGGACGTTGAGAACGCCGCTGCCCAGCGTGATGGAGGCCGCGTCATTGATGCGGCCGCCGGTCACCGTGCTCGCGGCAGAGTCATTGAGGAAGAGCGTTCCGGAGCGGACGATGACGCCGCTGGTGTTCAGCAGAGAGCCGGTGGCGGTCGCGACATTGAGACTGCCATTGTTGACGGGGCTGTTGGTGCTTTGACCGAAGATCGGGGCCGTATCGATAACGGTCTGCCCCGAGTAGGTATTGGTGGCACGCACATCGAGAACGGTCGTGCCGCTGGTCAGGCCGCTTACGCGCACGCCGCCGTTGCCGCTCAACAGGCCGGTCATGATCAGGTTGGCTCCCGTACCCATGAACTGCAGGTCGCCATTGAGCGTAACCGCATTGCCGATGGTGAGACTAGAGACCGTAGAGCTGATCCAGCCGCTGTTGACAGTGAGCGTGTTGGCGGCCGCGCCGAGGGCCGAGGAGGAACCCAGAATGACATGGCCGCCATCGAGTGTGACGCCGCCAATGAAGGAGTTGGACCCGGCCAAACGGAGGTACGACCAGTTCACCGCGTTGTTGTTGCCGACCAGGCTCACTGGGCCAGTGCCACTGATGTTGCCAGCGATGAGCAGCACGCCCTTGCCCTGGCTGCCTAACGTGGCAGTACCGGAACTGGCGTTGAGGCTGATGGATGAACTGATCGAGACCGAGTTGCCGTTGGCTTCGATCGCGCCCACGACGGGAATGCCGATGAACGGATCTGCACCGCCAAGCTGGATCGATGAGGGTACCGAGCCACTGATAGAGGTTGAGGCAGTGAAGCGTTGACCAAATTCCATGCTGTTTAAGACGAACGGATTGCCCAGGTTGTTGGTGGCGACGTAGCTGCCATTGGTGCCGGTGAAGAACAAGGCAACTCCCGTGCCGCCGCCCGAGGGAGGCGTCCCCGGCGACCAGAGTCCTGCCGACCAGTTCGTGGTTCCGGTTAGAGGTCCGTTCCAAACATAAGTCTGCGCCTGAGCTGGCGTGACGCAAGCGAGGATGGTTACCGGAACCAAAAGCAGCAGGCGGGAGAACATGAGACGGCCTCTCGCAATCGGAGAATCCACGTTCCGCTGTTTTCTAAGTCACAATCAGCGGCCGGTCAAGAAGATTCCGCCCGCCGCAAGTCACATGGACAGAAGCGGCGTGCGCGCGATTCGATCGTGGTACGTCGCTTGGTCAGGCACAGCTCGTCATAGATCGGCCCCTTTTCGCCCCTGTCGGCTTGCGGGCCCGGACCTTATACTGAGTTGAGGATCGCCCGCAAGCAGCTCTCGGAGGTTAGACTGTGCCGATCGAATACAGTGCCGTGCGCAAGGGCATGGTGATCGTGGGAGAGGACAACCAGCTCTACTACGTAGTGGACCGGTCGCTACACACGCCGGGCAACTGGCGGGCCATCCTGACGCTGCGCCTCAAGAACATGAAGACAGGCAATGTCAACGAGAAGCGGTTCAAGCCCGAGGACAAGGTCGAGACGGCCTTCCTGGAGAAGCGGGAGATGGAGTACATCTATCCCGATGCCGACGGCTTCGTCTTCATGGATACCGAGAACTTCGACCAGTTCACGCTGAACGGCGAACTGGTCGGCGACTTGATGCCGTACATCTTGCCCAACAGCCGGGCCATGGTGACCTTCTACGAGGGCAAGCCGCTCAGCATCGAACTGCCGGCTACGGTGGAGTTGACCGTGACGGAGACCGATCCGTCGGTCAAGGGGGCCACGGCGGCCGCCCAGTACAAACCGGCTACTTGTGAAACGGGACTCAAGGTAACGGTCCCGCCCTTCATCGAGACGGGCGAGAAGATCAAGATCGACACGCGGACCGGCGAGTATCTCGAGCGTGTCAAATAGATCGGCGCAAACTGCCGCGATCCCACCGGACCCCGAGGCACTGCCTCGGGGTTTTTCGTTGGACCCGGCATAGTCGGCAAACTCATCTTACCGGGCTCGGCAAGAGGAAAGAGGGCTCGCCCCGGTGTGCCAGCCTGCGCCAGGCGCACGGCTGCGTCAGTCCCCCCAGACGCCCGCACTTGCGCCGGCGGTACAGTTCGACTTGGTCGGCACTCTTTTCCCGCCAGGAATGCGTGGCATCGTTGACATAGGTGTGTCACAAGGCCAAGAATGCATGACGGCCAGAATTTGCCTCTGCGGCACGCCGCACAGGTTGGCCGCGGTCCAGAGCCGCAACGTCGTCATCACCATGCTTTGCTGCCGGGAGGAGCCCCATGTCGACGCCTCATGCCCTTCGCTCGCCCCGCGTGCTGCTGGCCGTCGAGGCCCTGGAGCAACGCGAACTTCCCGATGCCGGGTGGCTCGGCAGCTTAACCAGCCACTTCCAGGTCGACCCCAATGCCGCCGCCAGCGACCGCGTGCTCGTCAAATTCCGCGCCAGCCTCGAATCGCTGGCTGGCCCCGCCGCCCCGGCCGACTTCACCGGCCTGGCCATCGGCTATGGCATGCGGCTCGGCTCGGCCCTCAATATGGTTGAAGGCCTGTACTCCGTGCAACTGACGGGGGTGACGGTCCATCAGGCCCTGGCCGCGTTTGCCGGCAACCCACTGGTGACGTACGTCCAGCCCGACTTCGAAATTCGCGTCGAACGGCTGCCCAACGACCCGAACTTCGGCAGCCAGTACGCCCTGCGCAACACCGGCCAGTGGATGGGCGTGCCCGGGGCCGACATCAATGCCGAAACGGCCTGGGACTATACGACCGGCTCCGGCAATATCGTGGTGGCGGTGCTCGACACGGGCATCAACTACAACCACCCCGACTTGGCAGCGAACATGTGGATCAACCCGGGCGAGGCTCAAGGCAGCGCCTATGCCAGTAGCGTTTACGGCTGGAACTTCGTCAACAACACCGCCAACCCCATGGACGACCATGGCCACGGCACCCACGTGGCCGGCATCATCGGTGCCGTGGGAGACAATGGCATCGGCGTGAGCGGAGTGGCTTGGAACGTCCAGCTCATGGCGCTCAAGGTGCTCAACTACGCCGGCAGCGGCTTCACCAGCAGTGCGATCCAAGCGATCAACTTTGCGGCCACGCGCGGCGCCCACATCGCCAATGCCAGTTGGGGCGGCGCTCCCTACGATCCGGCCCTGGCCAATGCCATCAACCAGGCGCGGGCCCATGGCATGATCTTCGTCGCGGCCGCGGGCAATCAGTCGCGCAATATCGACGTCAATCCCTTCTACCCGGCCAGCTACGACTTCGACAAGATCGGAAGAGCACACGTCTTCGACAACATGGTCCGGGTGGCGGCCACGGACAACCGCGACCTGTTCGCCAGCTTCTCGAATTGGGGACCGAACACCGTCCAACTGGCCGCTCCAGGCTGGAACATCCTCAGCACCTCACGGTTCGGCGGCTACGTGACTTCGAGCGGCACTTCGATGTCGGCCCCGATGGTGGCCGGCGCCTTGGCCCTTGTCTGGGACCATAACCCGACCTGGAACTATCAACAGGTCATCGCACAAGTGCTCGGCACGGTGGACCCCCTGCCCTCTCTGGCCACCCGCGTCAGCACGGGCGGCCGGCTCAATGTCGGGCGCGCCCTGGCGGAGAGTCCTGGCGGCGGCCCGGGCGGCGGCGGCAGCAACGGCGGCCTGCCGGGCAACCCTCCCGGTGGCGGCACGGGCGGGCCGGTCCAGAGCGGCTCCTGGATCACTGGCGTCACCAGCCTGACGAGCGGAAACAGCATCAACGGCTTCCGCGTGACCTTCAACTCCGCCATCCAGGCAAGCACGTTCACGCTGGCCGACGTCACCCAGGCCACTGGGCCGAACGGCAACCTCAACCTGTTGGGCGTCGCGCCGGTGGCGGGCTCCAGCACGCAGTTCGACATCACCTTCAGCCCGCAGTCAGCGGCAGGCACTTACCGCTGCACCATCGGGCCGAACGTGCTCAATCTCGCCGGCGTGGCCATGGACCAAAATCAGAACGGCGTGGCGGGCGAAGGCCCGGGGGCGCAAGTCGGGCCCCAGGGCGACCTTCCCCGCGGGGGGGGGGGGGGGGGGGGGGGGGCGACCCTCC
>CALLZJ010000328.1 GCA_937858435.1 uncultured bacterium | reverse complement strand
CCCTCTGGGCGCGCCTTCGACCTTCAGGTCGGCGCCCCGCCCCCTCCCTACCAACCCGGAGGCCGGTCCGCATCGTCGGTTGTGGGCATCACCCCGCACCAGCCCGCCGCCTGAGCCAGGGACTGTGCGAGCCGGAAACGTTATTGACGGTATGGCGAGGCCGGCATGCCCCGAAGGGGCCTTTGAACGAAGCCCAGGGTCGCGCAGCGGACCCTGGGTTAGCGTCCGCTCGCGACCTGCTGCGTGCCCTGGCCTCGCGCGACGGCGGCGAGCCCATCACCTTGCCCGATTGAGTCGGACCTCGGGCCCCTTCCTAGTCGATGCGGGTGACGCCGAACCGCTGGCGTTCGGCCAGGGTGAGCGGCCGCACGCCGATCTCGTCCAGGTGGCGGGTCAGGTCGACGGGCCACAGGCGAAGCTGGTCGTTGCTGACGCCGAGCAGGAAGCGGTCATCGGCGACGAAGGCGAGTTCGGGCACGTTCTTCTGGTCCACGCCGAGGCGGAAGATCTCCGCGCCCGTGGCCAGACTCCAGAGCCGGATCTCGCCCTCGGTGCTGGCGGCGAGCCACTGGCCGTCGCGGCTCAGCGCGGCACTCCGCACCGGCGCGTCGGTCCGACTTTCCCAATCCCAGCGGCTCGCGGCCCGGTTCCAAAGGCCAATCCGACCGTCGTGCCGCCAGATGATCAGGCGACGCGCGTCAGCCGAGAAGACCATGCCTTCCACCCGCTCCTCGTGCGGCACCGGGCGCCCCGGCCCGAGTTCCTTGCCGATCCGTTCAAGCACCTTCGACTCCTGCGCGTCCCAGATGACAATCTGGGAAAGCTCCCATTCGCGGCGGGCGTGTTCGAGAGGGATGGGGATGAAGGCGACCAGCCGGCCATCCTCGGAGATCGCCCCCTCGCGGAACGCAATGAGCGGTTGGCCGACGTCGATCGTGGAACGCTCCTGTCCCGTGAGGGCATCGAAGATCACCAGGTCGCGCGGCTCCTCGGTTCGCACGCGCATGATCGACTTGTCCCGGCCGCGCGGGACGACGGCCAGGATGGAACGGGCCTGGATGCGCGGTGCCAGGAAGATGCGGCGCGGTGTCTCGTTCGACATGAAGACGCCGGGCAGGCCGGCAACGACTTCGTTGGTGACGACATCCTTGAGGACGCACTGGTCATTGCTGATGTCATCGGCGAGCTTCCGCCGGCCGTCGGCGAGCACCCTGCCGAACGGCGTGTAGGAAAACGTCGATTCCGCATGGAGCGTCGGCCGCAGACTGGCGGCGTCCACCTTCCAGATGCGTCCCAGCCCGCTATCGACGAACAGGCTGCGGCCGCCCTCGGCGAGCACCCAACTGTTGCAGGACAGTTGCAGCCGCGGCAGGATGCCGCGCCGGTCGAGGTCGATGAGCCGCGTCCCCAGGCTTTGGGTCTGGAGACAGGCGACGCTGCCGTCCGGCGTTAGGGCCAACTGAACGACGTCCGTGGTGCCCAAGTGGAGCCGGTTGATCATCTGGCCGGTCGGCGCATCCCAGACGACCAGATCGCCCCCCTCGGCGACGGCCACCACGCGGTTGCCATCGGTGCTCAGACGCGCGGCGATGAACGTCTCCGAGGGCAGCCCGAGGGTGCGACGCACACCGTGTTTGAAGTCGATCAGGTGCAGGCCGCCCGCCACGGTCAGCCTGCTGTAGGAAGCGAGCATGATGGTTTCGATGCCCGGCACCACGAGCAACAGATCGCCATGGCCAGAGGCCTGGACACAACTGCCGTTGGCCAGGGGGCGGACCAGATCGGGGAAACCCAGGTCGCGGTTGGTCCCGGTCTGGGCGTCGATGAGCCGGACGCCGCGCTCCGTGGGCACGTAGAGAGCGTCGCCGGCCGGCGCGACACGCACCCAACGAAAAGGCAACATCGCGCTGAGCGGCTTGGCCCACAGGACCGACGCGCTGGTGGCGTCGATGAAGATTAGCTGGTTCGATAACCGCCCCATCACCGCCACCCGGCTGCCGTCCGAAGAGACGTCGAGCCAGTGGAGATCGTGGTCCTTGGTGGCGAAGAGCCGCCGGCCCTCAAACTCCGGCCCGGTCCATTGCCAGATTTCAAACTCCCGGCCGGGCTCGGGTGCCTCGGACTCGTTCCGCTGCGGTGCGGCCGCGATGGCGGTCAGGCGGCGGCCGTCGCGGCTGATCACGAGGTGATGCAGCTTGTAGTCGGCCTGCTCGAGCTCGATCTGCCGCAGCAGCTTGCCGCCCGGCAGTTCCCAGAGGTGAAGCTGATGGTCGGCCACGGTCGCCAGGAAGCGGCCGTCGGGGCTGAGGACGGCGCTGTTGGTGTCCGAGGGCGGCAGCGCCAGATGGAACGCCTCGGCCAGTTGGCCCGACGCCACGTCGAAACGGAGCAGGTCCTGGACATGGGTTCGCGGCACGAGCAGGGACTGCCCGTCAGGCGTGAAAGCGAACCAATAGCCCATACCCATGTCCGCGGGCCTGTGGACGGTCCGGAACTCACCATCGGGCAGGCGATAGCCGAATCGGCGACTCTCGTTCGGGCGCAGCGGGCGAAGCTGCGGGATCTGCTCGAGGGCGAGCAGTGCCGTGCTCCGCGTGGTCGAATCGTCCTGCAGCCGCAGGGCCTCACGGACCAGCGGGCCGACGAGTTCAGGCTGCTGGGGCTTCAGTACCAGGGCGGCATGGGCCAGCCGCCAGGCCTCGGAGCGGCGGAGTTCAGCCGTCCGCTGGTCGAGGGTCTCGTGGAGTTCGGCCCGGGCCGCGGCTTCCGCCTCCCGGGCTGTGATGGCTCTTTGGGCCTCGGCTTCAGCGCGCTGCCGCTCCGAGATCGCATCGTCGTACGCCACCTGGAGCCCCTGGGCCAGGACGCGGTTGGACTCATTGGCCACCGCGGCCTTGTAGGCATACCAGGCGGTGATGACCTGACTGCCGATGATGGCCCAGAACGCAATCGTGGCCGCGGTCATGGCCGTCCGATGCCGCCGGGTGAACTTTCGCCAGCGGTACCACAGCGACGGCGGGCAGGCCTCGACCGGCTCATCGCTCAGGTGCCGCTCCAGGTCGCGGGCCAGACCGCCAGCCGACTCGTACCGCCGGGTGCGGTCCTTCTCCAGGCATTTCATGACGATCCAGTCCAGGTCGCCTTGGACGGACCGGGGCAGGTTGCCCGCCTCGGCGCCACGCGAGGCGGCGATGGTCGCCAACTCTTCGGTCGTGCTCAGGCGCAGGCTCGGCCGGGGCGGCTCGTCTTCCTTGATGATCCGCAGAATCTCGACCAGGGCCGCCTCACGCAGGTGCTTGCGATTCACCGGCGTCGTGCCCGTGAGCAGCTCATAGAGCAGCACGCCCAGCGAGTAGATGTCGCTGCGCGTGTCCACTCCCAGGGCGCTCATCTCCGCCTGCTCGGGACTCATGTACTCCAGGGTGCCTACGATCTGCCCATACTGGGTGAACATGGTCTTTTCGGTCAGGCGCTGGTCCACGGCCTTGGCCACGCCGAAGTCGATCACCTTGGGCACGGGCTGGCCGTCGTAGAGCGTGACGAGCACATTGGACGGCTTGATGTCGCGGTGGATGATCCCCTTCTGGTGAGCGTGCTGGATCGCCTGGCAGACGGGCACGAAGAGCCGCAGCCGCTCCTGGAGGGGCAGCTTGTTCTCGTCGCAGTAGCGTGTGATGGGCACGCCATGCACGAGTTCCATGGCGAAGTAGGGTCGGCCCCGGGGCGTGGCCCCCGCGTCCAGCACCTTGGCGATGTTGAGGTGGTCCATGAGCGCCAGGGCCTGCCGCTCCGCCTCGAACCGGGCCACGATCTGATCCGACTCCAGGCCCGGCTTAATGATCTTGAGGGCCACACGCCGCCGCACCGGCGTCTCCTGCTCGGCCATCCAGACCGTCCCCATGCCCCCTTCGCCGATCTTCTGCAGCAGCTTGTAGGGTCCGATGCGGTCACCGGCACGCTCGCCCGGCACCGGCGCGGCGGGTCTCGGGCCCGGACCGTCCGTCGTCGGGTCGGCCTGGGCCGGGCGGTCGAGGAACTCGCCGGTCTGATCGTGGGCCTGGAGCAATGCCTCGACGGCCGCCCGCTGCTCCGGTCGCCCGGC
>CALLZJ010000327.1 GCA_937858435.1 uncultured bacterium | reverse complement strand
GGGCGATCAAGGAGATCCTCGAAGAGCTGAAGACCAAGGAGGTCACTTTGCCGCCGCCGCCGCCTGGACCGAAGAAATAGCCAGGAGCAGCCTGCCCATCCTAGCGTTTCACGCCGCCCCGGGCTCACGCTCGGGGCGGCCTCGTTTACGGCCGAACGTGAACGCGGCGGCCCGTCACCCGCAGCCGGTCTTGACTGAACAAGGTGATCGCCTCCGGGTAGGCATCGCACTCCGCCGCGAAGACACGCCCTTCGAGCGTCTCGGCGCTGTCGTCGTCGGCCACGGCCACGGCCCGTTGCAGAATGATGGGGCCATGATCGTACTCGTTGTCGGCGAAGTGGACGGTGCAGCCCGTGATCTTCACACCCGCGGCCAGCACTGCCTCATGGACATGGTGGCCATAGAATCCCTTGCCGCAAAATGCTGGGATCAGCGACGGATGGATATTCATCACCCGGTGCTCGAAGTCATCTGGGATATGGATGAGCTGCAAGAAGCCCGCCATGCAGACCAGGTCCGCTCCCGCTGCCCGGCAGTGGTCAAAGATGCGCGTGCTAAAGTCGGCGACAGATTCGCTGGCCGAGGCCGCTCCGCCGGTTGGCCCAACCTTGGCACGAGTGACAACTGAGGTGGGCAGCTTGG
Organism: uncultured bacterium; assembly: GCA_937858435.1. Lineage (GTDB taxonomy): Bacteria > Planctomycetota > Planctomycetia > Gemmatales > HRBIN36 > CALLZJ01. The sequence goes on along the minus strand of CALLZJ010000327.1, from coordinate 2,422 downwards.
CCCGCCGGGCCCGCTCCAGGCCGAAGACCTCCGCATTGGAGGAGATCACCTCCACGATCTGCGCATCCAACCGGCCGGCCTCGATCCGGTCGATCAGGTTCTGCAGCGTGGTTCCGCCCGCACTGATGAGCACGGCCAGTCGCAGGGTGGGCATAAGGTCACTGATGCTCCCAGTTCGCTAAGATGATCCATCGACGGCCAGCGTCCCGACCTCGGTTCCGCTGTCTGTAGACCTATCAACTTCGGCGGCAAGGAGAACCGCACGCATGACGGCCAGCCCTCAGATTCTCGACGTCCTCGCCGTCGCTCCCCATCCCGACGATCTCGAAATCACCTGTGGCGGCACGCTTGCCAAGCTCGTGAAACAGGGCTACCGCGTGGGGCTGTGCGACTTGACCAGCGGCGAGCCCACGCCGCGCGGTTCACTCGAGACCCGCCGCCGAGAGGCAGAGGCCGCCCGCCTGATTCTCGGCGAGCCAGTACGCATCAATCTCGATCTTCCCAATCGCATCCTGATGGATTCGCCCGAGAACCGCTACATCCTGGCCGCTGCGTTCCGGCGCCATCGGCCTCGCATCGTCATCGTCATGGCCGGGCGGACCCCCGCGGCTTCGCCGGACCATCACCAGGGCCACTTGCTCGTCGAGGCAGCCCGCTTCTATTCCCAACTCACCAAGTGGGACGAACGCTTCGCCGGCACCCCGCCCTTCCGCGTGCCCCATCTGGTCTATGCCCCGGTGCCGTTCGATGCCGAGGTCAGACATTGGCACAGCACATTCGTCGTCGACGTCAGCGATACCTTTGACCAAAAACTCGCCGCGATTCGCTGCTATGAGTCGCAGTTCGAGCCCGACCGATTCGACAAGGTTGCCCACTTCGTCAGCAGCTACAACGGGTTCGTGGGCGCCCGCTGCGGCTTCAAGTATGGCGAACTGTTCGCCTTGCCTCACCCCGTGGGTGGTGACGATCTCGTCAGCCTGGTTCAGGGCGGCAAGTCGACCTATGCCCCGGTGGCGCTACCGGGCCAGGGGCCTGTGAACATCTGAAGCCAACCGAATGCAAGTGAGCGCCGGACGGGGCTTGGCGGTTCCAAGATGGAAGCCGGTTGAACCGGCCGGACGAACGTCTCCGTCTCGGCATGCCGTACATCGCTTTTCGCGGAGTTCCATGGGCCATTCCAGCCTCCAAGCCTGTGTGCGCGACCTGGAACGGACTCGGCAGTTGGTCCGAGTTCCGGTCGAAATCGATCCGTTCCTGGAGATGGCCGAGATTCAGCGCCGGGTCTACGCCGCTCAGGGGCCGGCGCTGCTCTTCGAGCGGGTCAAGGGCTGCCGCTTCCCCATGCTCGGCAACCTGTTCGGAACCTTGGCTCGGGCCCGCTTCCTGTTCCGCGATACGCTGGAAACCGTCCGTCGGCTCATTGAACTCAAGATCGATCCCGGAGCTTGCGCCCGGCGGCCGTGGCGGTATTGGCGCGTGCCCGGAGCCGCGCTGACGATGCTGCCCCGGCGTGCGCGGAACGGTCCAGTGCTGGAGTGTGAGGCGGCCATCGCCGACCTGCCCCAACTCGTAAGCTGGTCGCGCGACGGCGGTCCATTCATTACACTGCCCCAGGTCTACACCGAAGACCCCGATCAGCCCGGCTGGAAGAAGTCGAACCTGGGGATGTATCGCATTCAACTCGCCGGCAATCAGTACGAACGCAATCGCCAGGTGGGTCTCCACTATCAGATTCACCGGGGAATCGGTGTTCACCACGCGGCCGCGCTCCGCCGAGGCGAGTCGCTCCCCGCCGCAATCAGAAACGAGGGGCCCCCGACGCAGACCCTGTCCGCGGTCATGCCCTTGCCGGAGGGTCTGCCCGAACTCCTCTTCGCCGGCGCGCTCGGCGGTCGACGAGTGCCGCTGATCCACCGTTCCGATCACGCACCGATTCATGCGGCCGCCGACTTCTGCATTGTGGGCCGCATCCAACCCGGGGAGACCTTGCCCGAGGGGCCGTTTGGAGATCATCTGGGCTACTACGCCAAGGTGCATGACTTCCCCGTGCTCACGGTCGAGCGCGTCTGGCACCGACGCGATGCGATTTGGCCCTTCACCGTGGTCGGTCGCCCTCCCCAGGAGGACACCACATTTGGCGAACTGATTCACGAGATCACGGGCCCCATCATCCCCACCGTGATCGCGGGGGTAAAGGCCGTCCATGCCGTTGACGCCGCCGGCGTGCATCCGCTCCTGCTCGCCATCGGCAGCGAACGGTACGTCCCCTACGCCAAGGTGCGGCGGCCCCAGGAACTGCTCACGAACGCCAATGCCATCCTGGGTCAGGGACAATTGTCACTGGCGAAGTACTTGCTCCACGTGGCCCGCGAGGCCGATCCCGCCCCGGACATTCACCGCATCGCCCCGTTTCCCCGGCAGC
>CALLZJ010000326.1 GCA_937858435.1 uncultured bacterium | reverse complement strand
ACGCTCTTCCGATCTGGCGCGGGTGCGTTCACCCAAAGCAACGGCACCACCCTCACCGTCCAAAATGCGGGCAGCGTCTCCGTCGGCAACACGGGCATCGGCTCCGGAGCCGTCATCAACGTCAATGGCCCAGCGGCTCAGTACGCCGCCACTTCCTTCACCTTGAATTCCGGGAGCACAGTCAACCTCAACGGCGGCGCGATGCAGTTCGTCGCTGGCTTCAATCCCAATGGGGGACTTTCAATTTCAACTCGGGCACGGTGCGCTTCACCGCACGCAACCCTCAATGGCACGGTCCTTACCGCACTTCTAGGAAGCAGCCAGACTCTGGGAGCGGCCAAGCACCTGGAGGTCCAAGGCTCGGCCTCGTTGCAATCGCCTCTGACCTTGGCCGGCGGGACGTTCTCCGTTGGCGATCTCAGCGGCGGTAACCTGCTTACCTTCCACTCGGGCACTCTGAACGTCACCCACTCCCGTCTGACCATCGGCAGGGGTGGCGCCCCGGGCGCCGTGGTCCACGTCGCCCCTGGCATGACGATCAATCAGACCTCCGTCAGCGGCAACATGGTCGGCAGTGACGGTCGCCTGGTCCTCTCCGGCGGCACTTTCAATACGGCGGCCAGCCTGACCAACAACGGCGAGGTGCAACTAGCGAGCCCGCTCACCACGCTGGGCGGAAGCTTTGGCCAGTCGTTTCTGATCCTGGACAAGCAAAGCGCGGGGCCGATCAACGGCTTCTTTGCCGGGCTGCCCGAGGGGAGCCAGCTCTTCGTCAATGGCTTCGAGTACACGATCAGCTACCAAGGCGGCGACGGCAACGACATCGTGCTCAGTGCCGTGCCTGAGCCCGGCACTTGGGCACTGCTCGGCTTGGGGTTGGCAGGCGCCGGTGGCTGGTGGTACCGCCGCCGTCAGGAGCGGATCGTGGACGACCACCTTCGAGCCCAAAGCTAAACTGCATACTTCTGCACCGGACTCCTGAATCGGTTTCTTCTCACCCGTTCACGCCCTGCTTCTTTCCTTTCCGCGCCGAGGCCCTTACTATGGGTCAGGCGCGGGACCGAGCGGGCGGCGGGGGCCGTCCGTCTCGGCCGCATCCCCGACAGGAGGAGACTCATGAAGCGAAGGGGTTGGGTCTTAGCCGTGCTGGCCGCCTTGATCGGCGTGTCGGCACAAAGCGAACCGGCGGGCGGCGTCGCGCCCGCGGGCGAGCTCAAGGAGCCAGACGCGCTCAAGGCGGGCGGGGCAGGGATCAACGTCGACGGGGGCCATGCCGCTCCCTTCCTCACGAAGCTCGACGGCAAGCCGGTCCTGCTCGTGGGCCAGTTCGGCAGTGGCAAACTCCGAGCCTATCCCGTCGAAGGGACGGCAGACGGGCTCAAGCTCGGCAAACACTCTTGGGTCCGGGCCGGAGGCAAAGACGCTTCCGTGCCGTCGGGCTGATGCGTCGGCTTCACTCCACAGTTAGTGGACTTGGACCATGACGGCATCCCCGACCTGATCAGCGGCTCCTGGCCGGGCCAACTCTATTTCTTCAAAGGCCAGGCGAACGGCACTTTTGCCGAACCCACCATTCTCAAGGATCGCGATGGCGAACCGATCAAGGTCGGCAACGCCTCCACCGTCTTTGCCTGCAACTTCCGGGGCACGGGCCGACTCGATCTGCTCTGCGGCAACATCGACGGCGAAGTCCTCCTCGTCCCCAACGAGGGCAGCCCGACCGAACCGGCCTATGGCCTACCCGAGAAGATCAAAGCCGACGACAAAGTGATCAAGGTGCCGCACGGCGATAGCCATCCCATCTGGGTCGACTGGGACCAGACCGGTCAGCCAGGCCTGATGGCGGCCGCCGGTGACGGCTCGGTGCTCTGGTACCGCAATCGGGGCACACCCGAATCGCCAGCTTTCGGTCCGGGCGAGCCCCTGGTGCCGGCCGGCAGCTACGGCGAGCAAGACGAGAAGGGGGACAAGTCAAGCCCCAGGCATGGCTACCGCGCCAAGATCTGCGTGGCCGACGTCAATGGCGACGGCAAACTGGACCTTCTGCTCGGCGACTTCGGTATGGAGTTCGGCCCCACGCTGAATCTGAGCGCGGAGGACCAGAAGGCCCAGGCCGAGGCCCGCGAGAAAATGGCGGAGTTCGACAAGAAGTTCAGAAAGCTCTACGAGGAACTCGGCAACCCCCAGGAAGAGCCACCCAACGAAACCGCCGAGCAACGCGCGGATCGGCTCAAACGGCTGGAACGGCTCAAGGAGGGAGCCATGAAGCTGTCCATGGAGATGCAGCCGATCTATCAGACGATGAGCAAGTTCGAGCGTCCGAGCAAGCCCCGCGGCAACGTCTGGTACTTCGAACGCCTGGAGGTGAGGAAGTCGGCAGCGAAGTAGTTCCCGGGCCACTCACCGATCCACCCTACGAGCGTCAGCAGGCGACGAGCTTGCTGACGCTCGGCTTTCCCACCTGCAGATCGGCGCCTCCGAACCGGTTTGCAATGGCCCCGTCGCGGAGTACCATACGTACTTCACGGGAGGGTAACTGATCATGAACGCTGAGATTCAGCCCTACATCGGACTTGGCCAGATTCACTTTGGAGTTGAGCGGGGCCGTCTGCGCAGCGTTCTGGGACCGTACACATCATTCCATAAGGGCGACGCCGACAACCTCGTGGATGCGTACGATGAGATGGGACTGCATCTGCTTGAACCCAATGGAGAACTTCTCCCCGTCCAACATCCCATCGGAACATACTACGTCTACAACTGCACGACCATCGTCGATAGCCTCGACCTGGAAAAGTCGGTCTATAGCACGTTCGACGACGGTAGTATACTGACGATCGACCGTTACAACTTTATTCCGGAGGTGGTGAAAGACCTGAGCTTCTTCCGCATCCGTTTTCGTCTTCGCGCTCTTCTCTGCACGCAGGTGGTGGTGGATCGGGTGAAGCAGTATGGTTTGCAGGGGTTTGTGTTCATCAAACTCTGGTCGTTAGAGAATGGCAGCACGGACTATCTCTCGGAGCGTCGCAAGGCACACCGCGAAGCGGAAAAGCTCAAACCCGCCGAGGGGCCCCCGCTGC
>CALLZJ010000325.1 GCA_937858435.1 uncultured bacterium | reverse complement strand
CGATGCGGCAGTTGTAAACAGGGGCCAGTTCGGTTGTGGCCGTGACGGACTCGACGGGCCAAAGCTGGCCGTCGTGGCCGCGAAGCCGCTCGCCAACCGCCAGGTCCTTGACCGCCGTCCAGCCCTTGCCCTCGACCCAGAACGGATGCTCCGCCGTGGTGCGGAGGACGTTGAGTTCCTGTGGGTCGTCGCTCGCTGAGCGCATCGCTCGGCTCGCGGTGGTCTATCTCAATAAATCACAAGATGACCATCAGCAGATTGACCGCAAGGATAGTACCCCTCGCAGAGCCAGTAGCCGATCTTCAGGAAAAAGTCCGGCGGAATGGACTCTTCGAACTCCTTCTCCAGCAGTATGTGAGCCACTTGGTAGCCGAGGAGGTTGCTGGCCTCGACGGGAAATCGGATGTCAGGCACTGCGCCGGCCTTGGTGGTCGCTAACTTGTGGGCTGGCACGTTGAGCAGATTCTTCGCCGCTCGCCAGCGCGTGACGAACTTCTTTTTGGTCGCTACTTCTTCCAAGTCCACTGCGTGAGTGTAGTTGACCATCGGCCACCAGCCGCCGGTGGCCGAGTCGAAGGCCCGTGCCCAGGAGCGAACGCGGCGAAAGGACCAGCCCGGAACTTCCGGCAGCGGTCTGCCCACGTTGCTAAACCACTCAGCGTCGCGGAGTTCCTGGAGCGTTTCCCGGGTGGCTTTGCGCAGATCCTTCAGGAACATTAAAACACCACCAACCTTCCTTTTGGCGGCAGGCCACCTTCCCAGCCGCAAGGGAAGTGACCGGCCAAGTACCACTTCGCCCGCTCGGCGAAATAGTTCGGGGGAATGAACTTGCCGTACTCGAGTTCCATGCACGCGCCACTGATGTCCCAGTAGACTGAGAACTCAAAGTTCTCCGGCATCTTGTACTGCTTCGCGATTCTCCGCACGTGCTTTCGCACCATGGGTTTAACGATCCGATTCAGTGGAACAACGAGTTCGTTCCAATTGCAATAGGCCTTGATAAAATCCTTGTGCAGCCGCTCAGTCAGGAGATTTTGGCATTCAATGGCTGCCACCTGTGACAGCTTGCGGCCACACGCACGTGCTGCCTCGCGCCAGGTCTTCACGGTCGCGACAGTGAGATCATCGATGGGCTGACCCACGTTAGAGAACCACTCCATGTCCGCCAACGCCTTGAGCAAACGTCTTGTTTCTCGGGTCATGTGCGTTCTCCTTATGGCCGGCCAGGAATCCGCGGAACCGGCATATGATCCCATAACTTCGCGGCATGGCGTTCCTCCCGGGCGATCTTGGCGAGCTGCGCTACCAACCTCTTGTCTTTGATGGCCGCTCTTAGAGCATCCTTGAGTGCATCATGGTACATGCGGTTTGTCGGTATAATCTTGGCCGCTTTCCACATCTTCCAATACTCGTTCAGCTTGTCGTGGAAGCGCCTATGGGCAGGCCTGCTAAGATAGTGCACCTTTCCGTCGGCCCGCTTAATCACGCTCCCATAGGCGGCGGTCTGGTTCAGGTGATTCCTTTGGAAGCGCGGCTTGGACGGCAACTGTGAATAACTGTCTACCTTGCAGACAGCATTATGCGCCCAGAGCCATGCCCCGCCGCCGGGGGCTTGGACGAAGTACGTATGGTACTCCGCAATCCGGCAGTTGTAAACGGTGGCCAGGCGAGTCGTCGGCGTGACGGCTTCGACCGGCCAGAGCTGCCCATCGTGCCCACGGAGCAGCTCGCCAACCGCCAGGTCCTTGACCGCCGTCCAACCCCGGCCCTTGACCCAGAACGGATGCTCATCGGTGGTGGGCAGTATCCGGGGACTTACGTCCCTCGGCTCGCCTAAATGGATGTGCCAGATCGGAGCGTAGGATTAGCAGCGTCGCTTGACTACGGCAGCCACCACGGCGGGCTGACATCGGGGAAGGCGTCACGAACGTAGGCCACGAGCCGATCAAGCAGATCGTCTTGCACATCGGGCAAGGTGGCAGGCGGGTGCAGCAGCGGATTGCCCGTAATCAACTTGTGCTCAAAGTCGGGCGTCGGCAGCCCAAGTTCCTTGCGAATGCGCAGCAGGGCCATGATTTCGACCGGGAAGATGTTGTAGGGGTGATAGCCGAACTGGGCGGACACATCCTGGTCCAGGGCCTGCTGGCAATGGTAGTCGCAGATGTCCAGCAGGGCGGAGCGCAGTTGCTGCGGCTCATGCCAGGCGTCGAAGATCTGTTGATACCATCCCAGGGGATTGGCGACGTCGTCGCGGAAGGTGATCTCCTCGCCAATCCAGGTGCAGTAGAGCTTGAAAGCAAACGGGAGAAAGTCAAAAGAGTAGAAGAAGATGCGGTCGCCGCCCTTGGTCAGTCGAAAGTTGGCGAGCAGGTGCCGACCAAAGCGATGGGCAAAAACATCGTCGCCGGTGGCGATGGCATGGCAGAGGGTATGGGGCTCTAGAAAGTCAAACATGCTCGTCGCTGTCGACTCTTTATCCCAGCATTTTTCGCGCAAGACCCACGAGTGGCGCAGCCAGGCGGCCGCGGCAAGCTGAATCAGGCCAAGGCGAACCTGACGCCAATTGGCTTCCTTCGGTCCGGTCGCTGAAAAGGCTGAAAGCCCCCCCGCCGTGGCTTGCCACATGCCTGTGGTAGTAAGACTTCCGCTGGAGTATCCCATGACTTCACGAAACTTGCTTGGTTTGCGGGCGAGCAGCTTCTCAATGGTCGTGGTCCCCAAGTTCAGACTGGCATCCTGCTGCTCCTTGGAGGCAATGAACTTGGTAAGTCCTCGAACTTGGGATTCGAGCCGCCACCTCTCGACGAGTCGTGGTTTCCGTTTGATCATGTCGTTACTCAGGGCATCCAAGGGAAGAAGCGGATATGGCTACCTGAGCCACTGAACACGTCGGGAATGTGGATGATGCCACCCCGGACACCGGTGGCGCTCGCTTCATTGAATAAGTTCAAGGCCTTGGTCTTGGCGCCATTTGAGATATTCCACTTCGCTGCCCTTTGAAGCCGAGACTTGACGAAATACTCTGCCCCGCGAGCCTGATCCGCACTCAGTTTAAGCAAGTCCTTGGTAGACCCTTTCACCTCCCAGAAGAACAGCTTGCCGCCCTTCCGCGTAATCAGGTCGATGCCATGCCCACTCCGGTTCTTGATCGACCCGATGATCTTGTGACCACGTGCGATCAAGGCTCGCCTTGCTGCCTTTTCTGCGATCGCGCCAGTTTCAGCGGTTGTACACGCATTATGCGCCCACAGCCAGGCGTTGCCACCGGGGGCTTGGACGAAGTACGTATGGTACTCCGCGATGCGGCAGTTGTAAACGGCGGCCAGGTCGGTCGTCGGCGTGACGGCTTCGACCGGCCAGAGCTACGGCGAGGTTTTGGGGCCGAAGATTTCGGCGTCGGTAGCCGGACCGACGCGCTGCCGACGCCCTGCCACTAGTAAATGAGGACTCGGCCGTTCTTATCGACGCCGCAAACGAAGCGGCCGCGCAAGAGCCACTGCGCATACTCGACGAAGAACCCAGGCTCCTCGGGTGCGAGCAGTTCGGTCTCCAGCATCGCATGGCGCAGGTGATGGCCGAGGACCATCTCCGCCTCCGCCGGGAAGCCACGCTTGGACCGCAGCGGTGCTATCTGCCGAGCCACCAGCGGGCGAATCTCCGCGGCGAACTGCTCGGCGAACTTGTCCCAACCTGCCGCCGCCTCAGGAGCAGCGTCGGTCACGGCCTCCCGAAGTGCCAGGGCCTGCTGATAGCCCACCATCTCCCACCACGGGTCCGTAACGGCCGCCACCACGTCCATCCATTTCTTGACGACCTTAATCTCCGGATCATCCACTGGCTGGCCGCAGTGAGTGAACCAAGGCGTGTCCTGCAATTGCCGCAGAAACTCCGTGGTAGTGTCGCGCATGTGGTCACCCTTAGAAGACGACGAGTTTCCCACCCACGGGAAAGTCGCCTACCCATCCGCACGGGAAGTGGCCCGCCAGATACCACCTGGCCCGCTCGGCGAAATAGCGTGGCGGAATCAGATCGCTGTATTCGAGTTCCATGCAGATGCACAGAACATCCCAATCAATCGCGTCACGAAAAGCTTTGGGCAGCTTTAACTGCGTCTTGAGTTCATTCGTTTTGCGGTCAATCATGGGCTGGATGATCAGCTTAACCGCCGCGACTGTCTCGTTCCATAGTTTGTGGTAGCGGTCGGGAAAGTCAAAGCACAACCGCTCGGTCAAAAGGTTCTTTCCTTCCATTTGAACGTTGGATGAATAGCGAGAGCGGCAGTACTTAACTGCTTCCTGCCAGCTCGAGATTTGGAATACGGATGGATCATCGATCTTTTCACCCACATGAGCAAACCATTCGGTCTTCATAAGCTTGTCGATCAGTTCGAGAGTCACGGGTTTTAATTCAACTACTTTAGACATGAACGAATCTCCCGTTTCATCAACCTAAACCAGGAACCCGCGGTACGCGCATGGAATTGAGGAACCCATGCGCACGTCGCTCTTGGGCTGCCAAGCCCAGCAGCTTCCCCAGTTCTTTTCCATGAACTCCTGCCGCCCGCAAGGCGGCCCGCAGCGCAACGGCGTACATGGCGTTGGTCGGACTTGTACCATGCAGTGCACCACCAGCCTGATACGGCCGCCAGAACACCCGCAAGCTCTGATGGAAGGCGGCATGTTGCGGATCCGTCAAATGGTGGGCCACGCCTTTGCGGTACGCAATGCCTCCTGCCACTTTCCGCGCGCCAAACGCGGCCACTTGGTTGAGATGGTTTCTGGCCGAACCCGGCACGGTTTTCAGCTTGCCATATGGCCCATACGCATTATGCGCCCAGAGCCAAGCCCCGCCGGCGGGAGCTTGGACGAAGTATGTATGGTACTCCGCGATGCGGCAGTTGTAAACAGGGGCCAGTTCGGTTGTGGCCGTGACGGACTCGACGGGCCAAAGCTGGCCGTCGTGGCCGCGAAGGTGGTCGCCCGGCCGCAGTTCCGTCACGGCCGTCCAGCCCTTGCCCTGGACCCAGAACGGATGCTCGGCCGTGGTGCCGCGTACTCCGGGGGCTTACGTCACCCGGCTCGCCCTGCGGGAGTGAAGCACGAACGCCACGCGACCTTTACCTCGGCTTCGTCCTCCGCGCCTGCCTCTTCGTCTCCACAAGAGCGCAATGAAACCGATTCTAGATGATCGCACACCGGAAAGAGTCACGAGGCGAAATACATCACTCCTCACTCATAGCCGGGAAGCGGCTGTGTCGGCCAGCCGTCTTCTTCCAATATTGTCTTTGCGGTTTCGTATCCAGAATCTGTCACTTGCACGTTATACAATGGAACGCCTTCACGACCGATCCAGTAACCCACTGCCGGCGACCACTGCATTGCGTTGTCCAGTTGATCTAATAGACGAGTGGCATCTTTGCTGGATAAGAGTGTAGTGTGATAAGAGATAGGTCTGAGTTCAAATCCTAATTGGATCAGTCCCGCACCTACTAGCCCCTTAAGCGCTTTTTGCGTGGCTAGGAGTTCATCGGGAGAACCCTTAGGAATGGCGACAGTGTTTATCAGGGTACCTAATGAATCTTCGCCAGCCTCTTCCAGTAAGGCGAGAATGCGTCGCTGTAGTCTGCTGAGCCTTTGCATTCGGCAGAATCCATGGAATCAGAGTGCAGGAATTGAAATGTGAGGCCCTTCCGGCAAGTGTGGGCCAGCCTTATACCGATAGTACCACTCCGCCTGGAACTTGGCGGGTGGGTCGCTACGCCATCGATGATCGGGCCGTGGCATGATGCGTACTTGTTCTCCGGTTTGTGCGTTCCCGTAAATGAGTCCACCACCGCTCTTGGAAGGCTTCCGGAGCACAAAGCCGCGCTTGTGGAGCTCCTTTACTACGCGATTCTTGCCCCATTCAGACTTGATGAACGGGCAGCCCTGATTATGCGCCCAGAGCCAGGCGTGGCCGCAGGGTGCTTGGACGAAGTACGTATGGTACTCCGCGATCCGGCAGTTGTAAACAGGGGCCAGTTCGGTTGTGGCCGTGACGGACTCGACGGGCCAGAGCTGGCCGTCGCGGCCGCGGAGCAGGTCGCCGGGCTCCAGGTCCTTGACCGCTCTCCAGCCCTTGCCCTCGACCCAGAACGGATGCTCCGCCGTCGTCTTGAGAATCCGCGGCGAGCCACCCTGGACCCGTGCCTAGGCCAACTGGGACTTGTCCCGCTCGCTTGGGCTAGGTGCCATTCGTAGACTTTCCTTGCACCCTCTGTGTGTTGCGCTCTCACGCCCGTCTGTGGGACCAGGAAGGCAGTCTCATGTCCGCAAGCCAAGCTCGTGCCTTTGACGTTGTCATCGTGGGCGCCGGTTGTGCCGGGATCAGCGCGGCCATCGGGCTGGCCAAGGCCGGCTATCAGGTGGCCGTCGTCGAGGCGGCCGTTTTTGCCGGGGCCGAGAACTGGTCGGGCTGCGTCTACTTCTGTGAGAATCTGGCCGATCCGGAGCTGCTGGGCCCCGAGGGGGTTGAGGCCCTGGCCTGGGAGCGCCGGCTCGTGCAGCGCGGCACCTATCTCGGCAACGGCAGCAGCCTCCTGGGCGTGACCTACCGCGACCCCCAGGCCTTTCGCCACTGTTACACCGTGCTGCGACCGATCTTTGATCATCACCTGGCCGTCCTGGCGCAGAAACTCGGCGTGGTCATGCTCCATTCGACCACGGCCGAGAGCCTGATTCGGGTGGACGGGCGCGTGCGGGGCGTCGCTACTCAGCGTGGGCCGCTCTATGCCGACCTGGTCTTCCTGGCCGAGGGAGATGCATCCCACCTGGTGACGCGCGAGGGGTACGAGCGGCTGGCACCGGGACAACGGCAGCCGACCTTCCTGCACGGCATCAAGCAGGTGATCGACATGCCGCCCGAACTGGTCGAGCGGAACTTCGGTCTGCGGCCCGGCGAGGGGGCTGCCTGCGAGATCATTCTCCGCAATGCCCGGCTCCATGGCCAAGAGCTAAAGCTCAATATGGGCGGCTTCATCTACACGAACCACGCCAGCCTGTCGATCGGCCTAGTCTTGCCGGCGGCCCATCTGGCCGAGCATTTCGCGGGCGACCCGAACCTGCTCCTGGAGTGGTTCGAAAACCTGCCAGACCTGCGTCCCTGGTTCGCGGGCGGTACGCGCGGCGTGTTCGGAGCCAAGCTCATTCGCGGCGGCGGACCGCGCGAGTTCCCCCAGATGGTAGACCATGGGCTGGCCATCGGCGGTGCCGCTTCCGGGCTCGGTATCGACTTCCCTTACCCCCACTACACCCGGCCGGCCACGCGGGTGGGGCTGCAACTGGGGCGGGCGGTCAAGGCGATCAAGCAGACGGGAGGCGATTTCACCGCCGATCAGCTCCAGCGCCACTACCTCGAACCGCTGCATGCCACGCGCTACTGGCGCGATGCGGAGTTTCTCCGAGACTGGCCCGAGTACGTGGAACGCACCCAGGTCTTCTTCAACAAACAGGTCGATCTGGCGCTTGGCAGCGCCCACCTGTGGACGCAGGATCGCAAGAGCGGCAAGGAGCGCTGGGGCGACTGGTTCCACTTCCTGTTGACTCAGGTTGGGCCAGCCGAGCAGCGGGCCCTAGGTGAAGACCTCCAGCATCTGCAAACGGCCCTGCCCGCGACCGCCGCTTTTGAACGGCCGCCGTGGCCGATCCTGCTGCATGATGCCTGGCTGACATCGCTGCGGGGCTTCTTCGGTCGAGCGGGTCAGGTGCCGGGCCTGGGCGATCTCCAGCTCCATTACAGCGTCGGCGGCACAAAGCTGGAAGAACTGCCCGACACGATCGGCGGCGCGGCGAAGCGGCTGCTTCGGCGGCTGCGGCCCGGGATCGCAGCGGCAGCTCGGGCCATCTACACCAATAACGACACCCCCCTGCCCACCAAGATCGACCTGGCCCTACGATTCGCTCTGCGTCGGGTCGACCTGGTCGCCCTGCTAAGCCTGGGCTGGCAGGCGCTGCGTCATGGCTGGCATCATCGCCGCAGTTGGAAGCAGCTTAAGGGACACCCGTCCCACAAGGCTCCGCAGATTCTGGACGTTTCGCCCGAAGCCCGGCGGCGCCTTGCCGAGGCGAGCCCGACCCCCGATCTCACTCCCGTCGTGCCACAGGCCGCTCAGAATTGGGAGGATCGCCTGGGCCGGCTCGGTTACGTGACTGCCAAGCGCACCCACGTCCACGTCCACTGGCCAGCGGAACTCGGCGACTTCCAGAAGCCTCTCCTGGCCGACGGACTCTGGCACGTCTGCCCGGCCCACGTTTACGAGGCCCGTGTCAGTCCGCTTGGGCAGTTACAGGTCGTCGTCAATTTCGAGAACTGTGTGAAATGCGAGACCTGCTGGCGCACGACTGACCTCGTGGATTGGGGGCGTGACGGCCGGCATCGCTTCATCTACGCGGTCCACTCAGCGGCCACGGCCCGGCTGATCGCTGCCCAGGAGCAGTTGCCCGTGGCGCTGCCGCGTCCACCTGCTCGGCCGGTCCCGTGGGAGAAAGAGACCACGGATTTCGAGGCCCGGCTCACCTCTGATCCGACCAACGGCGAGTATGGTGTCGACGTCGGCTGGCTGGCCCGGCTCACCCGGCTCGCGGACCAACTCGACTGCAAGCTCGCTGAGCTACCCGAAGCGGTCACGCGCGAACCCCGCTTCGTCGACGAGCCTCGGCAGGCTTACCTCGAAGCTCTGGGCCGCTATGCCCAGCGGCTGGCGGACGCCTTTACTCAGGCGCTGGCCGATTCGGGCTGGGAGCAGAGTCCGCGAACCGTCCTCCGTGACTTGCAGCGGCAACTCGCCGCCTGGCTGGAGCCGACTCGGGAGCCCTTCGCTCGCCTGGCCGATCAGATTTCGGGTCGCAAGCATGCCTGGGCGGCGGCCACGGCCCGCCATATCCAGCAGCATCACGTCGCGGCCATTCGGCATCTTCTGACCAAGGTCCAGGAGCACTGGCCCACGAGTCTGCAGGCCGAGCCGACACTGGAACCCTGGCTGGGTGCTGAAGCGGTCGCCGCGGAAGTCGCCCTGCCCCTGGTCCGCTGGCGGGAGCGGCTCGACGAGGTCTGGGGACCCTACCTGTGGCGCGATCTCGATCGGGGCACGCCGCTCACTCCTCCTCAGGACGACCTGCTCCGCGAGTTGCTACGTACCATCGGCAGCGCTTCCGAGCCGCTGCGCCGGGCGCTCCTCGCTGAACTGGGCCGACGCGATCCGTCTCTAGGCTACCGGGCCGCCCTGCATCACCTTGCCCTGGCGCTGGTGCCCCACCTGGGATCGAATGAGCTTGCAGCGCAGGCGGAGGCTTGGAAGAACGGCGAGCGCTGGGCTGCCGTCGTGGTGCTGGATCAGGGGGCCGTGACCGACTCGACCTTCTCGGGTGAAGCCACGCTACTACCCCAGGCCGACGATTACCTGCTGCTTGCGGGGGATGCCTGGCTGGTGGTGGCCAGCAAGGACCTCGGCAGCGCCCTCACTCCGGTCAAGGGACTGGGACTGCGGGGTGCCGACCCACGCCGTCTTGAGGCCAATGGGATACCCTTGCCGCGCCTTCGGGGCCGGGGCGATCCGAAGCAAATGCAGGAGCCCTACACGTCCCTGGCGGCTGAGAATCTACTGGCCGTTGGCCTCGGACTGGCGGACCAACTCACTCAGCGCAGCGTGGCCCACGCCACCAGTCGCATCCAGTTCCCAGGCCTCTTCCATGATGAACGCAGCCGGGACACGATCGGCAAGTTCGGCGCGGTCAAGAAAATGGTCGCCGAGATGGCCGCCAATCGGCTCGTGATCGAGACCCTCTTGCACCAACCCGGGGCACCGCTCAGTCGCTTTGCCGTGGCGGCCTATCTGCTCTGCTCGGCACCGGGGAGCGTGGGCTACAACGCGGGCCAAGTCTTCGGGGGCACAGGCTACTCCGAGGATGACATCCTCTCCAAGTTCTACCGGGACGCCTCGGCCTGGCGGTTCCTGCTGCCCGGAGCGGCACCCGCGCTGGCGGAGCCTCGGCCGGCTTCCCCGTCGACGGAGTCAACTCTCCGGACCGCCGCGGACCGTGGCTTCCTCACCGGCGCCGTGGCTGCCCTCGAGCGGCACCGCGACACCTGGCAGAATCGCTCCACTCGAGAGCCCCATCAGGCAGAAGCGGTGGTCCGAGCCCATGGCCTGCTCGACGCCACCGAGCAGGTCATCCTGCGGCTGCACGCCCGGATGGAAGATGGCTGGGCCAGCGAGACGGAGTCGGCCTTGCTCGACGTCTGGCTCGTGCGACTCGAACGCTGGCTCGACGATCTCGATCTTCTGCATGCCGGATCTCAGTCCCTGACCTTGCCGGCTGCCCAGCCGCCCACCACCGAGTATCAGCGATTCCTTTCCGGGCCGATCACGCCGCTCCCGGCCAGCGTCGTAGAACTCGGGCCCAAGGACCCGGGTTTCCGGAAGGCCGCGGCCTACCACACCGGCGACTTCCTCGTCGCCCCCATCGACGTGCATCATCCGCGCTATGTGCCGGAGATGATCGCCACCGATCCTCGGCTGGCGGCGACCGATCGCCGCTACCACGAGTTGATCGGGAAGCACTTCGGGCCGCGTGACGGCCGCAAGTACGAACGGTTCATCGAAGCCAACCATCGGCCTGACGAACGCGACCTGGACTTCTGCCGCGAGCATGGCTTCTTCCGACTGCCCATCCCCAAGGCGCTCGGCGGCGCGGAGCAACTCAAGGCGGAGTACTACTCCCTGGTGATGCAATCCAACCAGCATGCCGACGCCACGGTATCGCTGTTGATTCAGGCCAACACGAGCATCGGTACTGTGCCCATCCTCTTGGCCCGCGACAAGGACTTGCCCAAGGCCCTCAAGGAAGCAGGCCCCTTCGCTCAAGATGCCAGTTTGCATCAGGACATCGACGGCCAACTTGCCAGCTTGCGGCTCAAGGCCGAGGTCGGCGACACGACCAACTTGCAGACCCTGGCCCGGCAGCTTGAAGAGCGGGTGCAGCCGATGCTGAAGTCCGCCACGCTCAAGGGCTGCTTCGCCGGGTTCGCCAAGGCTTGGAAAACCCTGGCCCGAAGCGCCGCCGTCGGCGACCTCAAGCAAGTAGGCAGCCAGGTCATGGCCGCTCGGACCGCGTGGCAGGCCGGCTGCGTGGCGGCCATCGACTTGCACGCCGAACTCGCCCTGCGCCTTGAGGCCTGCGACCTGGGGCTGCGCTGGATCGCCTCGGGGCAGATTTCCGCCTTCGCTCTCACGGAGCCGGCGGCCGGGTCGGACACGGCTCGCGTCGGCACTCGCGCCCGCCTCTGTTCCGTGCCCCTGGAGTGCGAGCCCAACGGCTGCTGGCGCTTTGTCCCGGCGGCGGGCGGCCCTCCCCGGCGGCTGCTCGATGCCCGCCGTTTGGAGTTCCGGCCCGATGGCGTCTACTACCGCTGGTCAGATGGCGAGCCCGGCCTCATCCACTTCGACGAGTATGACTACGAGACCGACGACCCCACCCGCCAGCGCTATTACGTCGCTGGCCAGGAGCGGGTCCACTTCACCGACGTGGCCGTGATTCGGGAGCGCGACGGCGGCCAGTGGTACGACTACTGGGAAATGACCGGGGCCAAGATGTGGATCACGAACGGCCGCATGTGCGGCATCATGGCCCTCTACGCCAAGACCGAGCAGGGCGTGACGGGCTTCATCGTGGATCGCCATACCGAGGGGCTCATCGTCGGCAAGGATGAGGAGAAGATGGGCCAGAACGGTTCCCCTACGAACGAGCTGGCCCTGCAGGCGGTGCGAGTGCCGAAGGAAGCCGTGCTTGGGCTGGAGGGGCGCGGCCAGGTCAACGCCCTGGAGACGCTCAACGTCGGCCGGGCCGGTCTCTCCATGTCATCCGTCAGCCAGATGCGGTCGGTGCAGGAGTTGAGCGCGGCCCGGGTTGAGGAGTTAGGGCGACCCGCCTGGGCCGCCTGGCGACTAGAGCGCATCGCTGCCGAGACCTTCATCGCCGAGGCTACGGCTTTCTTCGTCATCGGCCTGTTCGAACACTCGGCGATGCAGTCGGTCCGCATCGAGTCTGCGGCCGCCAAGATGCTGGTAGGCGAACTGCTCCACTCGACCATCGAATGGGCCGAGGAGATCTTCGGCCGTTCCGGGCAGACCCAGCAGCACTTGATCGAGAAGCGGAAGCGGGACGCTCGGATCGTGAACCTCTACGAAGGCACGAACGAAATTCAGCGGTTTCTTCTGGCGAAAGAGCTGGCCACTGAGGTGATGCCCCGGTGGCGGGCCGCCACGCCGGCCCAGAGTTCCGACGAACTATCCCTGGCGCTCCGCAATCTGCTCGCCGAGTTCCGTCAGCGGGTCGAACGGGTCGTGGGACGCTACGGCAATGCCTCGTGGGCCAACCCGAATCTCCAGCCACTGGTCTTCCATCTCTCGGAAGCGACGGCCTGGCTGATGGCAGCCCATGCGGTGGCGGGTCGGCTGGCCTGGCTGATCGGCCAGGGTGAAACGGAGCGGGTCGCGGCCGGCCAGGCGGGATTCGCTCGGGCCATTCATGAAGTCCGCTGCCGCCTGCGCTGGTTCGACGCCGAGTTTGAACGGGCCCAGGCTGGGTGTTACGCACCGACGATTCGGGCCGCCGATCTGCTCTTCGATGCTGCCACCCATCAGCAGGGCCACGTCGATGTGCCACTGAGTCAAATCGACCGGGCCCTATCGGTGCTGGTTTTGCTGGAGCCGACCGTGGCGGTCGTGCCCCAGCCGAACGTCCGTGACGGCCAGTTGCTCGAGGCCCACTGGTCCCTAACTGCTGCTGATCAATCTGCACTGGAAGCTGCTCTCCGGTTGCGCGATCAGGCCCCGAAACGGGTGACGGTCACGGCCGCGGTGGTGGGTGGACGAGGGCTCGAGCCCCTGCTCCGCGAGGTGGCCGCCTTGGCAATCGACGTGCTGCACCTCGTTCCCAATGCGGCGGCCGTGGCACCGGCGCAGGCGGCGGCCGCGCTGGCTGAGGCGGTTCGCGGGCGGAACGATGACCTGATCCTGGGCCCGGCGGGATCGGCCAGCCATGCCGACGGCCTGGTGACGCCGCTCGTGGCCGCGGCCCTGGGACGAGGACTGGCGGGCATTGCCGCCTCCATGGCCGTCCGCCAGTCCGATGGTGCGGTGCTGCTGCGGAACATGGACGGCCAGGCCGATAAGGTCCGGTCGCTGCCCGCCGTGGTGGCCGTCGCTCCCGGCCTGGAACTTCGCTCCTTCACAGTCGCTGGCTATCTGGCTGCACTTGACCGTCCGCCCACGCTCTGCCCCTGGCCGCAGCATCTCGACGTGAGCCCGCTCACCTGGCAGTCCGCGCAGGCAGGAGCCGATGCCGGGAAAGAGCAGAAAGGCCCGGCGCAACTCGATCCACCGGGGGCTGCCCAGTGGCTGCTCCAAGCCCTGGGCGTGACTGGCGGCAGCGGACCCGAGCCCGACGCCCAGATCGAATGGGTCGACGAAGCGGGGGCCCTGAAACTGCCCGGTGGCAAGGCCCTGGGTATTGTGGGCTGCGGCGAGGAGGGGCGGGTGAGTGGGGCGGC
>CALLZJ010000324.1 GCA_937858435.1 uncultured bacterium | reverse complement strand
CCAGTGGGGGGGTGGAGCCGGACACCGTTCTGGTCGGCATGGGCGAGGTTGGCCGGCGGGGCCCGTTCTACCTCCCCGCCTATGCCGAGGGCGTCCGAGCGGGCCTGCGGGAACTGGCGCCGCACCTACTGGGCCACGACCCCCGCGAGTTGCTCAAGCTCAACCAGTGGATGGACGCCGCCCTGAAGGGCCATCCCTACGTCAAGAGTGGGATCGACATAGCCTGCTGGGACTTGCTCGGCCAGGCGACCGGGTTGCCTGTCTGCGTGCTCCTGGGTGGACGCTTCGGCACGTCGGTCCAGCTTTACCGGGCGATCTCGCAAGGCACCCCGGAGCAGATGGCCGCCAACGTCGCGGGCTATCGGGCCGAGGGCTACACCCGCTTCCAGCTCAAGGTAGGTGGCGATCCCGATCAGGACATCGAACGCATCCGCCAGGTCCGCGCCATCTTGCAGCCGACCGATCGCCTGGTCGCCGACGCCAACACGGGCTGGACGCAGCATGAAGCCATGCGGGTTGTCCGGGCCGTCCGCGCTCTCGACGTTTACATCGAGCAGCCCTGCCTGACCTACGAGGAATGCCTGGCCGTCCGCCGGAACACCGACCATCCCTTCGTGCTCGACGAGAACATCGACAGTCTCGACGTGCTCCTGCGGGCCAGGGCCGACCTGGCGATGGACGTCGTGAACTTGAAGATCAGCAAGCTCGGCGGCCTGACCCGGACCAAGCAGGCACGCGACCTCTGCGTGGCGATGGGAATCGCCATGACGCTGGAAGACAGTTGGGGAGGCGACATCACGACGGCCGCCATCGCCCACCTCGCCCACAGCACGCCGGAAGCCTTCCGCTTCACCAGCACGGACTTCAACAGCTACGTCACGGTGAGCACGGCCGAGGGCGCGCCGCGGCGGGAGCAGGGCCACATGTCCGCTTCCTCGGCACCGGGTCTGGGCATTCGGCCCCGGCCAGAGGTGCTTGGCCCGCCCGTTGTGGATGTGCGCTCATGACTTGCCAGCCTCCACGCTCCGGGCGGCTGATGGTGCTGTTCCTGGGCCTGTGGGCGCTGGGCCAGGCCGGGGCTCTCTCTTGGGATGACA
Organism: uncultured bacterium; assembly: GCA_937858435.1. Taxonomy (GTDB): domain Bacteria; phylum Planctomycetota; class Planctomycetia; order Gemmatales; family HRBIN36; genus CALLZJ01. The sequence continues at coordinate 12,487 of CALLZJ010000324.1, read as the reverse complement.
CGCTACAAGCACGGCTGCTCCAGGAGCCGCTCGCGGAGTTGGCTCAAGCCGCCCGCACGCAGGGCGATGCCGGCCGGGGGGCGGTGCTCTTCTTCCAGCCGTTCCTCAACTGTGCGCGGTGCCACGATGCCGACGCCGGGGCTCCGCTCGGGCCAGACCTCGCTCAGGGCGGCAAGGAGATCACCGCGGAGTATCTCGTGGAGTCGGTGCTGCTGCCTTCCAAGGTCATCAAGAAGGGGCACGAGTCCGTCACGGTCTTGCTCGCTAGCGGGAAGATCGTGACGGGTCTGCTGGTCGAGGATCGGGACGAAACGCTGACGCTCGCCGACCCTGCGGACGGAAAGCGGATGTCGATCGCGCGGTCCGACGTGGAACGGCAGACGCTCGGGACCCAGTCGCTTATGCCCGACGGGCTGGTGAACCTGCTCTCGGATCGGCAGCAGTTCCTCGACCTTGTGAAATACTTGATCGAGATCACGGAAGGCGGGCCGGCCCGGGCTCGGGAACTCCGGCCGGCGCTGGCCGCGTTCGTCCTGCCCGAGTACGAGAAGGAGATCGACCATGCGGGGCTGATTCGCAAGCTGGACGATGCGGCCCTCCAGCGCGGCGCGGCCCTCTTCGCTCGGACCTGTGCCAATTGCCACGGCACGCTCGAGGAGCCCGGCTCGCTCCCCACCTCGCCACGCTTTGCCACCCACGCCTTCAAGAACGGCAGCGATCCCCATAGCCTCTATCGCACCCTCACGCATGGGTTCAATCTGATGACCCCGCAGACCTGGATGGTCCCGAGGCAGAAGTACGACGTGATCCACTACCTCCGCGAGACCTACCTGCGGCCACACAACCCCACCCAGTACGCCCTCGTCAACGACGCTTATCTGGCTGACCTGCCCAAGGGCACCACGTTCGGCCCGGCCCCGGCGCGCGTCGAACCCTGGATGGCCATGGACTATGGCCCGAGTTTGGCGAACACCTACGAGGTCGGCGGCCCCGCGTCCGGACCCAACATCGCTTACAAGGGCCTGGCTGTACGCCTGGATGCCGGGCCCGGCGGCGTGGCGCACGGCCGGAGCTGGGCCCTGTTCGATCACGATACCCTGCGGCTTGCCGCCGCCTGGACCGGCACCGGCTTCATCGACTGGAAGGGGATTCACTTCAACGGCCAGCATCAGGTTCATCCCAAGCTGGTGGGCGAGGTCCATGTCGCCAACTCCGTCGGCCCCGGTTGGGCCAACCCGGAGACCGGCCAGTTCGACGATCCGCGCTTCCTTGGCCGCGACGGCCGCCCCTATGGCCCGCTCCCCCGCACTTGGGCCCAGTTCCGCGGCACTTACGCCTACGGCGACCGCACCGTGATCGCCTATACCGTCGGCGATGCCGCACTCCTGGAACTGCTCGGAGCAGCGCCCCACCCGACGCCGGGCGGCATCGCCTTCACTCGCACCCTGGAGGTGGGGAAGTCGTCCCGCGATCTGCTGGCCCGCATCGCACCGGCAGATGTGGCTGCCGTCGTCGTCGGAGACCCGGCCGTGACGCTCGCCCCGGTGGACGGTTTCCAGGTGCTACGCATCCCCGCCTCGGCCACGCCGACCCGGGTGAAGGTCCTCATGGCCAAGGGATCGGCTGATCAACTCGCGGCCTTGGCCCGAACCACGTCGGCCCCCTTGCCGCTCCAGCCGCTCACCGCCGGCGGGCCACGCCGCTGGCCGGAACCGCTCCGGACCTGCGCCACACTCGGCCCGGAGGTTGGCCCCTTCGCCGTCGACACGCTCGCCCTGCCAGACCGCAACCCCTGGAGTGCTCAGCTCCGCCTCACCGGCTTCGACTTCTTCCCGGATGGCACCCGGCTGGCCGTCTGCTCCTGGGACGGCGACGTCTGGATCGTCAGCGGCATCGACAAGCCCGAAGGCGGACTGACCTGGCAACGAATCGCCACCGGCCTCTTCCAACCGCTCGGGCTGAAGCTCCGGGACGGGGCGATCTTCGTCTCCTGCCGCGATCAGATCGTCAAGCTGCACGACCTGAACGGCGACGGCGAGATCGACTTCTACGAGTGCTTCAACAACGACCATCAGGTGACGGAGCACTTCCACGAGTTTGCCATGGGGCTGCAAACCGACGCCGCGGGCAACTTCTACTACGCCAAGAGCGGCCGGCACGCCCTGCCCGCCCTGGTGCCGCACCATGGCACGCTTCTGAAAGTGAGCCCGGACGGGAAGATGACCGAGATCCTCGCCACCGGTTTCCGAGCGGCCAACGGCGTCTGCCTCAACCCCGACGGCACTTTCTTCGTCACCGACCAGGAAGGGTTCTGGACGCCCAAGAACCGGATCAACAAGGTCGAGCGCGGCGGCTTCTACGGCAACCTCTGGGGCTACACCGACGTCACCGATCCGGCGGACGCGGCGATGAAGCAGCCGCTCTGCTGGGTCACCAACGAGTTCGATCGCTCGCCGGCGGAGTTGGTCTGGGTGCCGGAGGGGACGTGGGGGCCGCTGGCGGGGTCGCTGCTGAACACCAGCTATGGCATGGGACGACTCTTCATCGTGCCGCACGAAACGGTGAACGGCCAGACCCAGGGCGGCATGTGTGCCCTGCCCGTGCCGACGTTTCCCACGGGCATCATGCGGCCCCGATTTCATCCCGCCACCGGGCACCTCTTCGTCTGTGGCATGTACGCCTGGGCTGGCAACCAGACGACCCCCGGCGGTCTCTTCCGCCTGCGGTACACGGGGAAGCCGGCCGACCTGCCCGTGGGGTTGCGAGCAAAGGTCGGCGTGATGGAGATCACCTTCACCGACGCCCTTGATCCTCAAGCAGTCACGGCGAGTGCCTTCGCCGTTAAGGTCTGGGGCCTCAAACGCAGTCAGAACTACGGCTCGCCGCACGTCGACGAACGGCCACTGCCGGTGGCGGCGGCACACCTCGCGGCCGACGGCAAGAGCGTGCGGCTCGAACTGCCCGACCTGGCACCGACCTGGTGCATGGAGATCAAGTACCGCCTGCGAGGCAACGACGGCCGACTCATCACCGGCACGATTCACAACACCATCCACGGCTTGGGCGACTAATCGGTGGGGGGCGATTCGGCGGTTCCGAAGAATCGCCTAGTCCTTACGTCAGGCGGATTGATTCGGGCGGTGCGGCCGACTCGGCGTGCTTGGGCCCGCTGCCTGCTCCCCGAGCCTCGTCCGCCCGTTGCCGCGTCTCACGATCCAGTGCTGCTCGGAACGCCTCGATGAGCGGGTGCCCGGCCGTGTACCGCTGGCCGTACCCCAGGTTGAACTCGTAGTCGAAACCTGGGGGGTTGAGGCCCTGATTGTGCTGGAGGATCGTCTCCAACTTGTCGAGCGCTTTGGCCACCCGCGCCTCCGCTGTGGCTGCCGCCTCGTACTCGTCCCACAGGGCCAGCATCTCGTCCCGGAGCCGGCCCGGCAATGGGGCCAACACGGACTGCAGGTCGCGGCGCTCCTGGGCGGCCTTCGGACCACTGGCGGCCTGGGCCACCGCGGGGATATCGCCGCTGACGGCTTCGCCTAGATCGTGAACGATGCAGATGCGGATCAGCCGGCAGAAGTCGACTTCGGAGAACTCGTCCCGGAGGACGGCCGCCATGAGGCACAGCCGCCACGTGTGCTCGGCCACGCTCTCCGGCCGACCGGTCGAGGTGTGCGACGTGCGAAGAGTGTCCTTGAGCCGTTCGGCCGTACGAAGAAACTCCAACACTCCGTCCAGCTCCGACGCTTCCATTGCCGCTGGCCCTCCTTCGCCGTCTGAATCCCTGCACGCCACCAATGATTGGGGTAACTCACGGGGTTTGCGGAGGCCATGAAGGCGGTTCGGCTGGCACCTACTTGTCTGGCGCCGCGCCCGGTTGCTTGTCCAACATCTGCCGCAGTGCCTTGATCTCGGCGGTCTGGGCCTCCGCCGCTTTCTTCAACTCCCCGACTTCCGACCGCAGCCCTTGCACCTCGCGCTCCAGGTCGCGCGTCCCCCCGCCGCTGAAGATTAGCACGATCAATGCGATCAGGATCAGGGTCCCGCATCCCAGGCTGACCTGCTGCGTCCGCTTGTCATCGCCCATGGGCTCCTCCGATGCCGACGCAAGACGCAGCGGTTGTGATGATGACCTTCCCGCGCGGCTACTCCCGCCGCCGAACTCACGTTCAGCCAGCTAGCACCGCGCCTAAGACCTGTCGGCCAGGCCGCAGCTAGTTCGCATTATCTCAGGGAATGGAGGAAACACAACTACTTTGGAAGTGGGGCAGTCGCGGGCGGTGGACACGCCCTTCCGTGGACCTCAGGTCCGGTACAATCACCACACCGGCCGCGGCTTGGGACACTGACTGACGGCGGGGCGACCTCGGCAAGGAGATCCAATGTTGAACGCACGAAGGACGACGCTCATTGTCCTGGGTCTGGGCGTGTTGCTCGGGCTGCACCTGGCCACGCTCCGGGCCGATCGGCTGGTCCAGGCCGCGCAAGAGGCGGAGATGGTGGGCTATCTCCTCGTGCCGCACAGCCGGGTGGACAAGGACTATAACGCCGGCTTCTCCATGTACGTGGCGGCCTGGCCCCTCCTGCGGGAGTATCCCGGCAGCCGCTTCCAGACGGGACTCTTCGGCACCTGGATGTTCCCGCAGTACGAGACGCCGCCCCAGGACAAGCACTACTCCGACATCGAAGGCGGGCTCGGCTGGTGGCGGGACACCCGCTTCGCCACGACCACGCCGAAGTTCATCATGGGCGGCGTCGCTCTCAACTTCAGCGAGTGGGCCAACGGCCCCGGGGCTGGCAAGGGCCGCAACTGGGACAACCCGACCGGGCTCTACGGCGTCGCCCAGCTTAGTCCGTGGGTGCTCTGGCCGCCGGACGGCCTCAACCTCAAGCAAGGGACCCGCGGCGAACTGGTCGGCTATGGCTATCTGCCCCTGCCGCTCGCCAACCCGAAGGCAACCACCGGCGGCCAGGACGTGCCGACCGGCGATCAGTGCTGGACGCTGTTCCTGAACACCGGCAATTTCAAGGGGCCGGTCACCTTCTTCCTGCCCTACTTCTGGAGCAAGGCCAGTCTGGAGAGGCGCGACATGGCCGGGATGTTTCTCGACACCCGGCCCTCGGAGCCGAACAAAGCCGTCCAGATGGAAACACAATACGTCCCCGCCTACATCGGCACCGACGCCCAGGGACGGACCTTCGCCCGCATCGCCCCGACTTCATTTCCGAGAAATGCCCAGGGCGACTCCGTCGTCGTCCACCGCATCACGGCCTACAAGAAGGCCGCCCTCTGGGATGGTGTGCAGCACTGGTTCCAAGGCGGCGCGGCCGTCTCCGGTACCATTGATGGGAACCACTCGGTGCGGCACACCTTCAGCAACGGCGGCGGGTCGACCTGGCAGATCTACCTGCCGAACACGCCCCGGGAGCAAAAGACCCCTATCAACTGGCAGGCCTTCGCCTCCCCCGTTGCCATCGACGAGCACACCTTTGGCTACCGCTGGCAAGCGAACCTCGTGACTCACGGCGACGGACTGACGACCTTGCCCGAGTATTACCGACTGGGCAAGGGCAGGAATGACAAGGACCAGTGGCAGGCAATCCCCGCCGGTGAAGTGCCCGCGGAGACGGGGCTGGCCGACGTGAAGTTCGGACGCCCCCGCCGCGCCCGGCCCCCCGAGCCCTACGTCACGCCGGACGATCCGCGGAGTGCGTGGAAGACGCCCGGCCCGGCGGCGGGCCCCTTCACCGCCACGCTGGGCGACGGCAGCGTGGTGACCTACTCCTGGTATCGCTTCGCCGACCAGCCCGCACTCCTCAATGCCGACCTGACCGATGCCGAGCGCGAGGAGATGCAGCAGAAGGTCGAACGGCTCCACCGGCACTGGCACAAGGACCGGGAATATCTGCCCGCCCCGGGCGTCGGCACGCTGGCCGACCTCGACCCAGCCTTGCTCGTGACCCCGCCCCCCGGCATGGAAGTAGGCTTCGTGCCCATCGTCACCCGGCAGGCGGCGCAGTGACCTGCGCCACGGGGTCGGTTTTCAGATTGACCGCGCCGTCACCCAGGGGATGCGCATCTCGCCATGATTACCGCGGAAGCGACGGTCTCGGGGAGCACGCTGCGGCTAAGCTGCCACGGCGTCTACGATCTGGCCTCCGAGGCCGGTTGGGAATGTGGCAAGGTTGTTGAGGACCTCATTCGCCGACATCTGGACCAGACCGACCCGCCCATCACCGAGATCGTCATCGACTTCACGGAAGTGGACTATCAGCATGGCGATGGTCCGGCCTGGTCGGTCCTGCTAGCCGTCAAGCAGGGCGTCCCCGTGACCTACCACGTCCGCGAGCAGACGGGTGCGCCGCTGCTCCGACTGCTGGCGGCCACCCACTTGAATCGCATCATCAACGTCGTCTCGGTCCCCTAGACGAGCCGGAAGCGTAAGCGACGGAGGAACAGCGACGCCGTCAGGTACCACGGCTGGTTCGGCGATTCTCTCCGTGGCTCCTACACGCTGCCAAGAAAATGCTGCCTCCCGATCCCGATGGGGCCGACCCCCAGACGGCTAGCCCCGCCTCAAAGCCAGCAGTCCCAACGTGTCGCATGCCGGCCCGCAATCCCGCTGCCGAACATGAACCACACCAGCCCCGGTTCAGCTTGGCTTCCGCTTCTTCACCACAGAACGAAGCGATCAAATCGACGAAGTCTGCCCACCAGCCCTTTGGCGGCCTGCCCATGGCTTCCCCCCACCATTCCGACCCTGGGTCGTCGGTTGGCCCGGCGGCCACGCCGAGGTTGAACAAGCCAGGCTTGTAGCCGACCTTTAGGTAGCACTCGCAGACGCCGGTGAAGCCCAGTTCGCCCAGCGTGGCAACGACACCGAGGCAGGCGGCGCGCTGAGCCTCTTGGCCATTCTGCGTAAAGGGAAGTTCGCAGCCGGCCGTCACGGCGTCAAGCGGTCGTCGGTCGTGCTCGCACTCGATCATTCGTTCGTTCCGCCGCCGAACTTGACTTAACACGACTCTGTCGAGCACCCTCTGCTATTCCATCTTCATCCCCTTGCGACTCTGCAACCGCTTGATCTCAACCTCTACGCGGACGGGGGCAAGGAACTAGGCATGGGCCTGCCGCGAAGTGCCTATGCCGCGTCGAACGCCGGGGGCAATTAGTGACGTGGCTCTTCAGGCCGAAGGCCGGCACCTCAGGCCGAAGGCCTGGCAGCCCTCAGCCCAGGGCAAGGGGCGCAGCCCCGCCGCCCTGGGTTACCGGGCCAGCGCTTCGACGCAGCCTGAAGGGCTGCGAGCCTGAGGGGCGCAATACCCTGCGATGTGCACGCTCCTCCGCCGCGTACCTACGTTCGTCGGTTGGATTCGGACATCCAGCCCGCACTTCACAGCGCCGGTCTCCCGTCGCGTCACTTGCACGCTTCGACGATCCGCTCCGCCTCGGCCTTCGGAATGAACCCGGCCGACGGCGTGAACTCGGCGGCCTCGGCCTTCCGGAAGTACCAGGCGCCCGAGTACGAACCTTCGACGAAGACAGCCAATTCCACTGACGGCCGGTCTCCGGCCTCCTTGACCAACTTCTCACGGGCCTTGTCGGTGAGTCGGAGCTCGACGATGTAGAGTACCCCCAGCCCACTCGTCGAGAAGTCGTGCTCCGTCATCGTGGTTCCGGCAACGTCCGGGTTGGTGAGAACCGGCTTGACGTGAGGGTACATAAGCTCCGGGCGGCAGGTCGTCTGGATCCCCATATCGTCGGTCAACCCTCGCACCGACCTCACCTCCAGCCAGCGGAACTCGACCTTCGCCTTTGACTTCACCGGAGGCTCGTGCCCTGCGGCGTCCGGGAGGCACACGGCACAAACCGCCAGACCCCAAACCACCCGCACACACCATCTCATGATGAACCCTCCCTTACCGAACGACACCGTTCACCAGCGGCGGCCGGCTCTGTGTCCGCCACCAATTGGCCATGCCGCGAGCGGGAATGACTCATACACCCGTTTCGCCCCACCCCAAGCGCGGCGGGGGTCGCACCACGCCGCGCTTTGCAGCCATCCTCCCGCCGCTAGCGCTGGGCGGTCGCGGGGGGCAGTTCCACTTGCCGGGCGTCCAGGATCGCGTGTGTCTCATCGTCCTGGAGCAGGGCCATGACGCGGAGGCGCTGCAGGTCCATGGGCCGGTCCGGCTTGGGGAAGGGCCGGCGGGCGGCGTAGTCGGCCAGGTACTGGTTCAGCTTCTGCCGTAGGTCATCCAGGTTGACGTTGGCCTCCACGCTCTGGCCGTCGGCCACGGGGAAGCCGGCCACGCCGCCCGGGAAGTCACGCACCACGTGATGGTGGAACCGCAGGGCATTGCCGCCCACGTAGCGGACCGAATCCTCCACGAGCACAAAGCGGAGCCGCAGGGTGTCCTTGGGACTGGCCAGATCGCTGACCTTGGCGGACATGGTGACGCGGTTGCCGCTTCGCTGCGCGGTCAGCTCCAGGCGGGCCACGGCCGACTGCTCCAGCAGCGGTTCGATGATGCCGCGATACTGGCCATACTTGTTCTCGGCGTTGGCCATGCCGCCACCACCCCCCGCGGCCGGCTTGCCATTGAACACCGTCGAGGGCGTCCCTCGCATGTCGTTGGCAAAGGCCTGACGGTAGTACTGGAAGCGGGCCTCGGCGTCGGCGTTGGTTAGCGGGTCCGGGCCGGGAATGTGCAGGTGATACTGCAAGAAGACCACGTCGGCCGGGCGATAGGTATCCACGAGGGCGTCGAAGGCGACGTCGGCCGCCACGCAGGGCGGGCACTGAGCGCCCGTGAAGAGTTCCATGACCACGGCCCGGGTGCTGGGCGACTTGCGGCCAGCAAAGGGGGTGGGCTTGAAGGGCGGGACCTTGGTCTGATATTCCTGGTCGAGAGCGAGTTCGATCTTGTCCAGGCGGGCCTTGGTCTTGGCGGCGGCCGTCTCGTCGCCGGCCTTGGTTTCCAAACCGTGCAGTAGGTTCAGGAGGCGTGACTGGCGGTCGAGGCTGGCCTGGCCGCTCGATCCCTGGTCCACGGCCCGGGCCAGTTCAAGAGCGATGGGCACGAGGTCGGGCTGGGTGCGGAGTGCCTCGGCGATGCGGACCCGCTGCTCCTGGACCCAGCGGTCGCCGTAGGGCTGGCTCGCCCGCAGGACCGCATCGATCCAGGCGCGGACTTCGTTGGCCGGAGCTGGCGTCCGGGCCGCCTGGGAGATCAGCGTCATGGCCGCGAACGAGCCCGCCAGTTCGTCCCCATGCCGGGAGACCACTTCCCGATAGAGGCGCGGCACTTCCTCGTTGACCCGCTTCTGAAGGTCGTTCACTTCCTGGGCGAGCTGGGTCTTCTTCTCCGCGTCCGTCTCGCGGAGATGCTGGTTGCGAAGTTGATTGAGCCGGGCGGTCAGGCTCGTGGCGAGGCGCATGGGCTCCGGCACGGTCAGCGCTCGACTCAGGTCCTCGGGTGCCAGTTCGCTCTTCTCCGTGGGCTTGAGGATGGCCATTTGCAGCCGGCGGTCGTCGCCGTAGAAGCCCTTGATCTCCGGGCCCGTCCCGGCCAGCTCGGCGACGAACGTCAGCTTGCCGACCGGGCCGTCCAGCGTCAGCGTCAGGGTCTTCCCGTCGACCTTGAAAGCATCGAGACGCTGGCCGGGGATGCGCGGATGGGGGGCGGCCAGCGTCGCCGTCCATTGCCCGTCCTTCTGTTCCACCAGGACGATGCACTGGACGGAGCTGATCTGCGGTTGCACGATGGTGACCAGTTCCCAGTGGCCCGGTCGGAGCGGGTCGGAAGCGGCCAGGCGCGGCAGCAGCGCGAGCAAGAGAACGAGCACGAGACCGAAGCGTGGATGAAGCATGAACAGACCCTCCCCCGTGGACCCGACCCGTGGCCGAGACGTTCGCCCCGGGTCCCTCCAGTGCTGGCGATTATACCACGCGGCCCCGGGGCAGGCAGGGACAAACGGTGCCGCGGCGCGCGGCTCGGTTCACGGGCGCACGGGCAAGTCCGGAGCGTGGAACGGCGTGCCGATGAGCTGCTGCCACCGCTGCTGTTGCGCGGGGGTGAAGAGGGCGGCGAGCTTGCGATCCTGCTCCTCGCGGACGGCATCCAGTCGGCCACGGACGTTCGGGTCTCGTTGCTGGAACAACTGCCGGACGGTCTGCTGCTGGGCGGCGAGGGCCGCGCGGACCTGGGCTTCCTGGTCCGGCGTGAGGGCGAGGGCCGCGCGGACCGGCGGGCGGTGCAGCACGGCCGCCAGGCCTTGATTGCGGACGGTGATCTGCCGTTCGATCTGCTGCCAGCGCTGCTGCTGGTCGGGCGTGAGCAGGTCCCAGGCGCGGCGATCCATGGCGGCCAGCAGCAGCTTGGCCCTTTCCCCCGAACTCTGCCCCTGGGCCGCGACGTAGGTTTCGGAGCGGACCAGGGCGGGAACGGCCTCCAGCTCGGCCAGTTGCCGGGGCGTGAGTTTCAGTTCCTGCTGGATCGAGCCGACCTGGACCAGGCGATAGACCCCGGTTCCCAGAAGCGGGCCCGGGGCCTCGGGCGAGCTGGGGACCTGGGCGACGGCGGCCAAGAGCGGCAGCAAGAGCACGACCAACATGCCAGGGGACTCCTTGGGATAGCAACCTTGAACGCCTAGCACGAAAGCGGGGCGTTTAGGCCGCTAACCCAAGGACGGCTGGACTACTTGCTCTTCCACAGGGAGAAGGCGGCGCCGGCGGGGTCGGTAATGACCGCGAAGCGGCCGACGGGGAGGTCCGTGGACGGCACGCAGATTTTGCCCCCCAGTTGCTCAGCCTGCTGGGCGGCGGCATCGACGTCTGCGACCCCCACATAGTTCATCCAGTGAGGCGGGACGCCCTGCCACATGGGCCCGACCATGGGCATCATGCCGCCGACTTCCTTGCCTCGCTGGTGGATGAGCGTGTAGGTGAAGTCGCCCATGGGGCTGGAGGTGAAGGTCCAGCCGAACAGACCGCCGTAGAAGGCCTTTGCCTTCTCGACGTCGGGAGAGTTGATTTCGAACCAGACCAGGTCGCCCGGATGGGGCTGGGGCACGGCGGCATCGGACATGGTGTTGCTCCGAAAGGGGTGCATGGTAAACCCAGGCCGCATTATCCGGACGGTGCTCGATGGTGCCAATCGAAAAGTGAGAGTGACAAGGGAAAACGCCGGGGATGATACCCCCGGCGTTTCGTTGTTGGACTCTTCAGGCCTAGTGCTTAGGAGCGGCGGCGGGGAAGCTTGTTCTTCCGGCGCAGCCAGCCCGCGGCGCCACCGGCGGCCACGAAACCGAGCAAGGCCAGCGAGGTCGGCTCGGGAATCGGAGCGGCGGTGAAGGTGAAGTTGTTGACGCCGAAGTTGCCAGCGCCAAAGGCGCCGTCAACGGTCTCGACGTAGAAGCCGAACTCGTCGCCGGCGTTCACGTTGAAGATTTCCAGACCGTCATGGAATGGCACCTGGCTATCGTTCTGGGCCAGGAAGAAGGGCGTGCCATTGATCACGTAGCCCGCCTGATCCCAGTCATCCGAATCGGTCGAGGTGTAGCCCCAGTTGAAGGAGACTTCGCCGTCGTCCGGAGCGGTGATCGTGAAGAAGGTGAAGCCGGCGACGCTAACATTGCCGCCAATGACCGTCAGATCCGGGTCATTGAAGACGAACGAACCCCCCACCCCACCAGGTGAGTTGGTGAGCGTCCAGTTGCCCGGGGCGAAGTAGCCCGTAAAGCCCTGGGCGGACGCGAGCGCCGGGGCTGCCAGCAGACCCAGGGCCACGAGCCCCGAGTAGCCGGCCAAACGCCATGAAGTCATGTCAGGTCCTCCGAAGACGGTGACGAGGTACGCACCCGGCCTTTACCGGTTACGCCCATGCCAGCCCAAGGCTCACACGAGCGCAAACTGGGCAATCCGGCATAATTGGTCCTAATGTAAGTCATGGAAGAGAGAGATCAAGAAGAATCTTCACGAAATCCTAAATTTTGCCCAAGTCGACTGGACAGCCAAAAACTCTGAGGTTTGTGGCTCACTCTGGAAGCGGCCTCGCCCCCGAGTAGCCAGGATCACTTGCTGCTCGGGTCACAGCCAGAATCAGAAGTCGAAGTGAACGCGAACTCCCAGGCCATGGATGTCGCCACTGGCGCCGGGTTCGACGGAATCCACCCGCGCCCAGACATAGTTGAGCATGAAGCGGGTCTGTGGATTCAGGTACCAATTCAGCCCCAGCGTGACGTCGCGCTGCCGGCCGCTCGGGCCCCCGCCGTGGGCGACGTGGGCGTGAGCACCGGCTGGCCGCTTACCAGGTCGAGGTAGTTCAGCCGGGCAAGAAGTTCGACGGCCCCTCGCCCCCGACCGCAGCCGGCCCCACCCTGGCCCCCCGTCCAGAAGTTCTCTTGCGGAATCACCCGGCTCCAGACGGCGTGCTGGCGGTTGTAGCGACGGGGACCCCCGGGCGTGATGAACAGGCCCGCCTCGACGTA
>CALLZJ010000323.1 GCA_937858435.1 uncultured bacterium | reverse complement strand
CCAGAAACGCCCAGGCGGAGGATGGCCATGCTGCGAACTCATCGTGGACTGTGGAGCGCGGGCTTGCTGCTACTGGCGGCGTCGACCCTGGCGGTCGGGGCTGGCCCGCAGGATGAGCCGGGGGTGGGGGTCGATCCACGCATCCGGTCGGCCGAGGAGCGCCGGCTTGCCACCATCGCCAAGGTGCGGCCCGCCGTCGTCGCCGTCTTCGGACGCGACGAGCCGGGCGGCGGGTCCGGCGTGCTCATCTCACCCGACGGCTACGCCCTCACCAACTTCCACGTCGTGGAACCGTGCGGCCCGTTCCCACGCTGCGGCCTGCCCGACGGCCTGCTCTACGAAGCCGTCCTCGTCGGCCTCGACCCCGTCGGCGACGTCGCCCTCATCAAGCTCCATCCCCGCGAGCCCAACAAGCCCTTCCCCTTTGTCGCCCTCGGCGACAGCGACGCGGTCCAGGTCGGCGATTGGGCCCTGGCCATGGGTAATCCCTTCCTTCTGGCCACCGACTTTACCCCGACCATCACCTATGGCATCGTCTCGGGCACCCACCGCTACCAGTACCCGGCCGGCACGATCCTCGAATACACCGACTGCATCCAGACCGAGGCCTCCATCAACCCGGGCAACTCGGGTGGGCCGCTCTTCAACCTGGACGGCGAGCTGATCGGCATCAACGGCCGGGGCTCCTTCGAGAAGCGGGGCCGGGTCAACTCCGGCGTGGGTTATGCCATCTCGATCAATCAGATCAAGCACTTCATGGGCCATTTGCGGGGCGGCCTGATCGTCGACCATGCCACGCTCGGGGCCGTCGTCCGCACCAACGAGGACGGCCGGCTCGAAGTCGATCAACTGCTGGAGACTAGTGATGCCTATCGCCGAGGCGTGCGGTCCGGGGACGAGCTGCTGGGTTTCGCCGGTCGGCCGCTCGGCAGCGTGAACCAGTTCAAGAACGTGCTCGGCATCTTCCCCAAGGGGACGCGGCTGCCGCTGGTCTATCGCCATCGGGATAGCGAACGGCAACTGGACGAACGTCGGGAGGTGCTGGTCCGCTTGCTGGGGGTGCAGCCGCGCGAACTTCAGCGGGGCCAGCCGCGCCGGCCGCCCCAGCCGCCGGGCCCGCCCCAGCCGCGGCCCGACCCCGAGCCCGGCCCGCGACCGCAGCGGCCCCAGCCGACCCGGCCCGCCAAGAAGCCGCTCCCCGACGACCTGCCCACCAAGGAGTTCTTCAAGAAGAAGGAAGGCTTCGCCAACTACTTCTTCAACGAGTTGGAGCGGGGGCGGGTGTTCGAGGCCTGGGCGAAGCTGCGGGGCCCGGCCCTGCCCGACACGCCCTGGACCTGGCAGGGTGAAGTGGTGCGGCCGGTGAAACGGCCTGCCCGGCTCCGCCTCACGGACAAGATCGCCGAGGCGGAACTCGGCGACGCCCGGTTCACCGTCGAACCGCTCAAGGCCGGGGAAAGCCTCGCCAACCTCGCCGAGCCCGCCGGCAGCGGCGGCCTGCTCATGGCGCTCTACCAGTATCGCCGGCTCCTCGTCCTGGGACCGGACGGCTTCGAGGGCGGCTGCCACTACGGCGGCCAGACTCCGTTCTACCCGACCGGCCTGCCCGAGCCCGTGATCCTCGCCGATCTGATCCTGACCGAACATGCCGGCGTCGCCTGCCACTGGTTCTTCGACCCGGCCACCGGGCAACTGCTCGGGATGGAGTGCTGGCTGGAGCCCAGTGCCGACCCGTGCGAGATCGTCTTCCACGAGCCGCGCGACCTGGATGGCCATTCCCTGCCCCACCGGCTGGAAGTGCGGACCGGCGACCGCGAATTCGCCGTCATCTCCCTCAGCCAGGTGCAACTGGGTAAGCCGTAGGCGAGAGAATATCGACCAACCCGAAGCGTAAGCGAGGGTGCGCCCGAACGGGTAAGTTCGGTGAGGAAGTCATCCCGTCGCTCCCGCTTCCGGCTCGTCGTCCTACGAGGGCAGGCTCAGGCCGTCCAAGTCGGCGGTCACTGCGGCATGGTCCGAGGCAGCGTTCTTCCAACTATTCATGCCGGGAAACGGCTCCAGGCCCGGGATCTTGCCCTCGGCGACGGCGCTCATGCCGCGGCGATGTACTTGGACATTCGACACCTTACTTCGCAACGCCTCGGAAACGAGGATGTAGTCAATCTGAGTGCGCCGCTGGGCCACCGGCGCCCTCCCATAGTAGTAGGTCCAGCGGTCGTCCGCTGGAGTCCCAGCGACGTCGAACACATCATGCAGCCCGCCGAGCGCTTTCAGGGGCGCCAGGGGCTGGCTATCCGGAACGTCGTTGAGGTCGCCCATCACGACGACAAAATCCTGGGCCAGGTTGTAGCGGGTCGTCAGGATCTCAACGAGGCGTTGGCTTTGCGCCAGGCGTTTGTCGCGTGCCGAGGGCGGGTCGCCGCCCATCTTGCTCTTGAAGTGATTGGCGAGAATCCAAAGAGACTGGCCGGACGCCAGAAGCAGTTCCACTTCCAGGCAATCGCGGCTCCAGACGGTGAGCGACTTACCATTGACCAGACGGCGGTCGTAACAATTGCTACGAATATGGCCTAGTTCGGCCCGTTTCCACGCCACCGCGACGTCGATGCCACGCGGGTCGATCGGAGAATCGATGAGCATATTTCGATCGAGCCGCTGCGCGACCGGCTTGATGTACTCGCGCATGAAATCGAGCAGGGCCTGCCGACCTTCTACTTCGATCAGACACATGACATCCGCCGCCAGGCTCTTGATCAGTTGGGCGGTGTTCTGACGCTGACCTTCACTGAAACGGGCCCGGGTGAATTCAATCGCGCCCTCCCAGTCGGCTTTCCCGCTGGCGCCAACCTTCGTCCGACTCGTGCCCTTAAAGAACTTGCCCCGGTCGACGCGGATGGTGACGTAGCCCTTCAGCTCCAGGAGCAGCGCCTCGATCGCGGCATGGTCATAAGCAGTCTTGGCAAGCTCTTTTTGCAACTGATCCGCGGCCTTAAGCAGTTTGCTATTCTTGGCCGTGTCTTCCTCATTGATGATCTTCGGTCGGTCAAACAAGTTCTCAACGTTGAATGTCGCAAGGCGGATCATGAGTGGGCACCCCAAAATAAAGAAAGAGGAGCAAACGCCGCGCGTATCGTAACGGTAGCGATGTGCCGAAGCAAGAAGAATGCAAACGGCCCACGGTCGTCGGGCGGCGCTACTTCAAAAACCACTCCACGACGTTGCCGCAGACGCGCTGCATGCCGCTCTGCCCCTTCACGCCGAAGCCATGGTCGCCCCCTTCCACCCGCTCGGCCGTCACGTCGCGCCCGGCCGCCAGCAGTTCCGCCAGCATGACGTCGAACCCGATGATCGAGTCCGCCTCGTCCGCCGTGCCGTGGGCGACGTAGACCCGGGCCTTGCTCCGGTGCAGTTCCGCGATGACCGAGGCGCTCATGAACGTGGACCACCGGCGATAGGGATGGCCCATCCAGAAGTCGTCGATGCTGTCGGGCTTGGCACGAATCTTGGCCCACTCGGCATAGACGGCCTGGGCTGCCGCATCGCCCTGACCTTCGGGCGCCCGCCGCCGGGCCAACTCCACCAAGCTGAACAGTTGCGTCACGCCGGCGCAGCTCAGCGGCGCGACGTGGGTGACGGCCGGGACCTCGGCGGCTACTCGGGCGGCGACAATGCCCCCTTCCGAATGACCCACGACCAGGACCCGCTGCGGATCGATGTCCGGCCGGGCCAGCACCTCCTTGAGCGCGGCCGCGTTGGCCGTCGCCCACCGTGCCAGCGTATGCTCCTCCAGGAATTCTCGGGACCCGTCCTGGGCGCCCCCAAACCGCTTGGGCGTATCCAGCGGCTTGACCCCGGGCTTCTCGACCACCAGGATGCGGGCCCGCCCCTGGGCCAGTTGGTAGAGCAGCCCTTGCAGCCCGGCATTGACGCCCTTCTCGTGCCGGGTCCAAACCGACTGGCAGCCCGAACCCGTGATGAAGAGGATGACGGGCAAGCGTTGGCCGGCACTGGCGCGCGGCGGCGGCGCGAGATAGGCCGTGATCGACCGGCCCAGCTCATCCTGCACCGTGAACTGCTCAAACGGGATGCGCGGCTCGGCTGCGTCCTTCGCCTCGGACGGAGCTTGTCCGAAAACCAGCCCGAGCAACAGCCAAGCAAAGGGCGCAGGCGCCATGAGAGTCCTCGATCAAAGAGGCGGGAAGCGGCCAAGCAGCAAGCCAACCTGCTGGCCTACTCGGTAGGTCTATCAACTCCCCGGGACGCTGCTTGCTCGTCCGCCCAGGCCCTTTCCAGGTACTCGCGGAATAGCTCGTTGAGCGGCTCGGGCTCACCACGCCCCTTCGCCAGGCTCCCCGCAATCGCTTCCAACCGTTCAAGCTCGGCTGTCACGAACTCCTGGAGGACCGGCACGGGCGGACCGTCATCCAGCTCCGTGCTGGCTAGCTTCCTGGCGACCAGCGAGTGGATTGCTTCTACAAGCGTCGGGGCATCGACCACGGCTTCCAACAGGCGAGCAAACTCCATCGGTACCGGTCCACGCCCCTGTTCCACCCAGCGCGCGGCAAGGAGCGGCCGCAGCACGTAGAAGCACTTCTTCAGCCGCACACGCTCCCGCTGCAGGTCGGAACGGAAGTTGCCCCGTGCCATCCGCAGGTAGTGGTGCATGACGCTGATGGGCGAGAAGTAGGCCGGGATCAGCGTCCGCAGCCGCTCGGCGAAGCGGAGGCGATCGACATAGACCACGGGGGAATCGAGCCATTCGAGCAGCGGCGGGTTGGAACGACCGAAGAGGCCCAGGGCCTTCCGAAGGTCCCAGCCGCTGAAGTCGAGTTCATCGACGAGCGGCCGTTCGATCACGTCCCGCCGCGTTTCCAGATCGATCGCCAGGTACCACGGTTGCGGCCGGACATAGATGAAGCGGACGTCGAAGTCGCTGTCGGCCGACGCAAAGCCCCAGGCCCGACTGCCCGACTCGACGGCATAGAGAATCCGCACACCCTCCACGGACTCGAGCCCGGCGAGTTGCCGTTCAATCTGCACCCGTACTTCAGCCGGGACCGCCATCCGCGTCGCCTCCGCCAGGCCCCGCCGTTCGCTTGCCAGCAGCTCGGTCTGTGCTCGGATCGGCGGCGACTCCTGAGCTACTCCCGACTGAATTGAAATCCTTTGGATTCCTTATGGCACTGATCTGTGCCAACACTTTCTCAAACTGGCTGCTGCGCGAGTCTAACAACTGCCTACATTCCTTCTGGGCCTCGTCAATCTTCTTACCCATCCTTCCAATCGCCTTGTTGAACTCCTCCCACTGCGAGTCGAACTTGCGCATAAGTGGAAGAAGCTCCGCCGTAGTCTTCTCCAAGATGAAGTTGTCTACGGCCGCGCGAATGATCGCAAGCACTGGATACAATGTCCACGGAGAACATAGGACAACTCTGTCCCTAATGGCATCGTCGAAAAGTTTGCTATCGACGGCGTTAATGAAGCTGAAGACTTGCTCGTTGGGAATGAAGACCAACACGCAATCTACTGTATTGTCATCTGGGCTAATGTAGCCACGGTTGACAACCTCTTTGATGCGGCTCCGGACGTCGCTGAGAAAGCGCTTCTTATACTCCTGCTGCTCAGCTTGGGACGTCGCCTTGTAATAGGCCAAATAGTTGTCTAGTGGGAACTTGGCGTCTAGGTTTACTTTCAGCCCGCGTGGAAGCAGAAACGTGTAATCCGGCCGGTTCGACGTGTTGGCCATCGTGGCCTGCTTCTCGTAATTGATTCCTTCTTGGAAGCCCGCAGGCCTCAAAACGTCTTCGACCATTCGCTCGCCCCATTGCCCCCGGATTGTTGGATGAGATAGGGCATTACTAAGCGCTTGGGTGACGTTCATCAAGTCAGTCGTCTGCCTCGCTGAATTGTGAAGCTGTTCGATCATCGTTCCGAATGTCTGGCGACGATCGCCCATGTCGTCGGTCAGGAGTGTGCGCACGCCTTCAGTGGTCTCTCGAAGTTCGGCTACAAACTCATCAAATGTGCGCTGGCGGTCAATCTTCTCCTTGGTCCAGACAACGACGACCGTGAGGGCAACGCCAATTCCAGCACCGGCAGCCATGCCGACGGCGAAGGTAATGAGGAGTTCCATCTGAGTTTTCCATTGGCGAGGTGTGTGATGCGAGACTACACGGGACTGCCGAACAATGCGCTGTCGCAAGAAGTGGTCGACCCGCTGAGGGGTTGCTCGAAGTCCGATTCTCCCCCGGCAGGCCGGTCTGGCAGTCAGAGTCTACCTTGTCCGAGCCTTCTTTGCCAGATTCGAGTCAATTGGAAATCGATTCCCCCGCCAGACTCACTCCTTCGCCAACATTGCGAGCAGCCGCGAGATGGCTTCTAACGTCGCCCAGTTCACAAAGCCGTTGATCACCAGCAAGAGGAATGCTCGCAAGAAAGTCAGGTAGAACATGGCCATGACGCCGGCAAAAAACACGAAGAGCCCCAGCACCGTGCCAAAGGGCAGCAGGCTTAACAAACTCATGGCGACGACGAGAGCGGCACACTTCAGCCAGGTCTTTGTGTGGCCGTCGCTCAGGAAAGAAGTCTCCTTGGGTCCTTCCACCAGGAACAGGCTGGCACCAAACAGCAGCACGCTGATGGCGAAGCCGACGAGGAAGATGAGTACGGTCAGCAAGATGACCATGCTGCCTACTCTTCCAACGATTGCCGAGCCAGCGTCCCGGAGCGCTGGCCGCGGCCAGAACCCTCGGTCACGGCCGCGCCGTCGTCATGCTGTTGAGCAGTTCGACCATGGATTCATCGAAGGCCTCGAAGCTCATCAGGCCCAGGCGCGGATACTCCATGAAGATCATGATCATGAAGGTAAGCGACATGATGGTGGCCAGGCTGAGGGCATGGAGCCAGCTCAGGCTCGGGGCCTCGGCCGTCGCGTAGCCGGTGAGCAGGGCCGAGATCAGCATGAGCGTCACGAGCATGAACATGATGATGGTGGGAGGGTGCATCATGCTGGCCTGGGTGCGCGTGGTGCGGATGTCGAACATCTCGTTCAGGGAGCCCATCACCAGCGAAGTGACGGCCGGGCTAACGGGATGGTCGCGCACGGCCGCGTTGGCCAGGCGCCAGATGGATTCTTGCAGGCGCTCCGTCTGGGCCAGGCAGTCCATGACCTTCTCCATATCGGGGAGGACCTGGTAGGTCTGGATGCGCAGGGCCGTGTACTTGTGCAACTGCTCCTTGAGAGCGGCCTGGGTGGGCACGGGCAGCAGGTCGATGCGCAGGAACGCCGTGCCAATGCAGTTGATCTCCTGGACGATGATGTGGCGGCGCTGATCGAAACGGGCGGCCGCCCCCGAGAAGGTGAAGGCGATGAGCAAGCCCAGCAGCCCGTAGACGGAGCCGTCCACGGCTCCCAAGCCGACGTTGGCCTTCTCGGGAAATCTCTGGAGGCGCCTCTTCCCCAAGGCCCGACCCACGTTGAGCAGGACCAGGATGCCGAAGAAGAGCCCAATGCTGATGAGCGGCAAGTAGATCGCGTTGCGGAGGTCGGGGATGTTCCCCATGTCGTGCGCTGCTCCAGAGCCTGGGGATGAACCCGCCCTGGGCCGCGAAGCGCTGGCGCGGCGGGCCCCCTTGTGCGAAGGCGATTATCCCCTGGCCGGCGAGCCGCGTCCAGGTCAGCTCGCCGGGAGCGCTGCGGGTCGGCTAGTCCTCTTCGTCTTCCTCGTCCTCTTCATCTTCATCTTCATCTGGCGCGCCTTCGAGCGCCTGGAAGCGCGCGTACTCCGCCCATTCAGGATCATCCATGAAGCCGAAGTCGATGGGGAACGGTTCCAGCTCGCCCAGGGCCACGTTGACCAGCCGCATGACCTCGTCTGGGTCCTTGGCGTACCATTGCCAGTCGCGGACGCCGTCGCAGGTCGTGACGACGAAGAGGAAGGCCGCCCAGCTGTTCTCCAGGGCCTCCACCAGCAGTTCTTCCAACTCGACCATGCGCTCGGCGACCTCCTCCGCCGGCATGCCCGAGTCGTTCGGCGATTCGTACTCCCAGGAGACCGCCATCAAGTGGGGGAAAGTCGCCTGGTCTGCGTCGGCCGGCGGCTGCACGCGGAAGCGGAAAATCAGCAGCTTGCCGTCCACCTCGCCGGTCCCCGCGGCCCAGGAATCAAACTCGTCCATCGGTGCTCCTTCGGAGTGAGGGGTTGCTTCGTTGCAGCGCAGGAGCCCCAGCCTACCGCAGCCGAGCACCCGACGCCAGGGCCTAGCCATCCGAGGCCATGCCTACCAACCCGGCGCGTTAGCGAGGGTCGCTGCCATTCCGTCGCTGACGCTTCCGGCTCGTCTTCCCCTCGCTCATGCTTCGGCTCGTGACGAAAGGCCACAACCGACGTCGCGGATGAGTGGCTAGCGTGCTATCGTGGGCGTTGTCGCCGGTGGGCCGATGGGCTGAAGGTGCGCGCGGAGGGTGACATGCCACGCTGTTCAGCGGGATGCGCGCCCCGCGCTCACGCGGCGGGCTCGTCATGACCCTCGCTTGCTCGGCGGGCCTATGAAGATTTTGATGCTCGGACGGCCATTCGGCCCCGTGGCGGCTCTTGGGCCCGCCCTGAAGACCCTGTGGCGACGCCTGGCGAAGCGTGGCAGAGCGTGGCGAAGGCTTGAGACTGCATGAAATCCCCTCTGGAACGGTCGTGGCGATGACGTGGAACGAGCCTGGCGACGCCTGGCGAAGTGTGGCGATGACGTGGAACGGCCTGGCGCGGCCCTGGATGGGCCCTCGGAGCCGCTCCCGGACGCTGCCGCTTGTGCCCCAGACCCCCACGCGTTACGCTTGGACTAGGTTCCACTTCCGTCTCTAACCTCGGGTGCCGCTGTGCCGACCGATCTCGCTCTTCGGGCCTATCTTCCTAGCTGCTCGCTACTTCTGATCCGGCCCGCACTGCAAAAGTGGGCGGCGGGTCTGGCCCTGCTGGGGCTCCTGGCCTGTGCCGCTCCGACGCCGGCCCGGGCCCAGGGCAGCGCCGCCGACTACGAACGGGCCCAGCGGGTGTCCGGCCGCTACCAAAACCAGGTCTTCCGCACCCAGATCGAACCGAACTGGCTGCCTGGGGGACGCCGCTTCTGGTATCGGGTCGCCACCGAGCCCCGCGTCTTCGAGTTCGTGCTGGTGGATGCCGAGACCGGTAAGAAGACGACCTACCCGAAGCAGGACGAACTGATCGCCGCCCTGGACCCCGCGGAGCGGCCCGACCGGAAGGCTGGCTCGCACAGCGACAGCGTCCCCCGCCGCAGCGCGCGGACCGGAGCCGAGACCTTCCTCCATATCGAGAACCGCGGCCCGGGACCGGTGAAGCTCTTCTGGTTCGACACGGCAGGCCAACGTCAGGCCTATGGCGAGGTGGCCCCCAATGCGGAACATCAACAGCACACCTTCGCTGGCCACGTCTGGCTGCTTGTCGATGGCCAGGGTCAGGAACTGGGGCTGATCGAAGCCCAGGCCGGCGGTCGACACATCCTCCTCGAAGGCAAACCGTTGCCCCGAAGTCCATCCGCCCGCACCCCGCGTGGCCCAGCCATTCGTACCAGTCCACGCAGCCCCGACGACCGCTGGGAGGCCTTCGTCCGCAACGACAACCTCTGGCTCCGCGACCGCCAGTCCAACGAAGAACATGCCCTCAGCAGTGACGGCTCCGCCGAGGACCGCTACCAGGGGCCCTTCTACTGGTCGCCCGATAGCCGCTTCCTACTCGTCATGCAGGTCCGTCCGCCGCAGCAACGGCAGGTGCAGATGATCGAGACGGCACCCAGCGACCAGGTGCAGCCGCGACTGAAGACCATCAACTACTTGAAGCCGGGCGACCGCGTGGCCGAGCCCCGCCCCCGGCTCTTCGCCGCCACGACCCGGACCGCTATCCCCGTGGCCGATGAGCCGTTCGCCAACCCCTGGGCCATCGACCAGATTCGCTGGGCCGCCGACTCGAGCCGCGTCACCCTGCGCTTCAATGCGCGTGGCCACCAGTCCCTCCGGCTGCTGGCCCTCGACACCCAGGGCCGCGTTTACACCCTGATCGACGAGTCGAGCAAGACTTTCGTCGACTATGCCCACAAAAGCTGGAACGCTTGGCTCGACGACGCCCAGGAGATTCTCTGGATGTCGGAGCGGGACGGCTGGAACCACATCCACGTGTTCGATGCCGCCACGGGTCAACCCAAGCGGCAACTCACCCAGGGGCCGTGGGTCGTCCGGCGGATCGAACGGCTCGACACCGAGCGCGGCCAGCTTTGGTTCTGGGCCATGGGCGTGCGGCCCGAGCAGGACCCCTATCACGAGCATCTGTGCCGGGTCAACCTCGACGGCTCGGGCTTCGTGATCCTGACCGACGGGGACGGCACCCACACCGCCCGCTTCTCGCCGGACCAGCGCTTCCTGGTGGCCACCTGGTCGCGGGTCGATCAGCCGCCCGTCACGGAACTCCGCCGCGCCGACACCGGCGAGAAGATCGCCGAGCTGGAGCGGGGCGACGCCAGTCGGCTGCTGCAGCTCGATTGGCCCATGCCCGAGCGCTTCGTGGCCAAGGGGCGGGACGGCCAGACCGACATATACGGCATCATCATCAAGCCCAGCCGTTTCGACCCCAAGAAGAAGTACCCGGTCATCGAGGAGATTTACGCTGGCCCGCAAGGTGCGTTCGTGCCCAAGGACTGGTCCCTGCAGGTCCGCAAGCTCCAGCTCGCGGAGTTGGGCTTCGTCGTCGTGCAGATCGACGGCATGGGCACCAACTGGCGCTCGAAGGCCTTCCACGACGTCTGTTGGAAGAACCTCGCGGACGGCGGCTTCCCCGATCGCATCGCCTGGCTCCGGGCAGCGGCGGCGACTCGGCCCTGGATGGACCTAGAGCGCGTGGGCATCTTCGGCGGCAGTGCCGGCGGGCAGAACGCCCTGGCGGGGCTGCTCCATCATGGCGACTTCTACCGGGTTGGCGTCGCCGACTGCGGCTGCCACGACAATCGCATGGACAAGATCTGGTGGAACGAACTCTGGATGGGCTGGCCCGTGGACGAGAGCTATGAACGGAGTTCCAACGTCACCCACGCCCACAAGCTGCAGGGCAAGCTACTGCTAATCGTCGGCGAACTCGATACGAACGTCGACCCTGCCTCGACGCTGCAGGTGGCGGCGGCGCTGGTGAAGGCGAACAAGGACTTCGATCTGCTCATCATGCCCGGCGTGGGCCATGGTGCGGCTGGCCACCCCTACGCCCAGCGGCGGCTGCGCGACTTCTTCGTCCGCCACTTGCACGGCGTGGAGCCGCGGCACACGAGTGCGTCCAATCCATCGAGCGGGGATCGACCTTGAGACTCGGCGGCGGTCAGGCGGACTGGACCGACTCGGCCGTCGGCAGCGCCTCGGGCTCCTCGGGTTCCACGCGGACGACGTAGGGTTGCCGATGCCAGGCTCGCCACAGGGCGTGATACTCTGCCTCCATGCGGCGAGGTTCTTGAGACCAGAGGCGGGCACCGAGCTTGAGGGCCCGCCGCCGCACCGCATCATGGGCCCGGGTGAGATGGGTCTTGAGGACGGCCCGTTCGGCTTCGGGACCGGCTGCCCGATTGAGCCAATCGCCGAGCATGGCCCAGTCATGATCGCGCCCCAGCAGACGGGCCAGGCGGCGATGAGTCTCGGCGAGTTGGGCCAGTTCCGGTCGCCGCATTCCTCGCAAGATACGCACGTGATGCCAACGATCCTGCACCCGCTTACGCCAGTCGTGGAACTCGGCCGCCCCCCACCGGAGCGCGGCTTCACGCCGGGCCCGCCGACCCGCGCGGTAGGTGTGCTCGAACCCCCCGGCCAGGAGCCGCCAGCCGCCCGCATGGATGGGCCAACGGGCGATCTCTTCGTGCCAGGCTTCGAGGTCGGCGATCAGCTCCGGCTTGACCACGGGGCGAGTCGGCGTGACGTTCGGCACCGCAGCGGTGAGGGTATGGGCCACGTCGGCCAGGTGGCGCTCCCAGGCGGGCACGTCGACCTGCCGAGCGACCTTGCGACTTTCGCACAGGCGCTTGAAGGTTCGCTGGACCACGGCGGCGTCGCGGCTGGCCGACAGACTTCGGGCCGTCGTCCGGCAGATGGCATGACCGCGCGAAGCCAACTCCTGGGGCAGGCTGCCGCGCAGCAGTCGGAGCGCGGCCCGCAGCCGTTTGAGCCGCTGCCGCGCTTCATGGACCTGACGCGGCTCGGGCCCTTCGGACGCCGTCAGGCAGGCCAGGACCAGACGGACCTGGGCGCGAGCCAACCGCTTCATGCCGTCAGCCACGGGTTCACGGCGCCGCAAGCGGAACGGCATGACGGCCTCGGAGAGAAAAGGGTCAAGGCGGCACGGATGGCCGCCGATGTCAGCAGAAGGGGTCAACAGCAAATTCTAATCGAAAGTGCTAGGGACGGGCCAGCTTTTCCGCTGGTTTTCCCAGCTCAGCCAGGCGGGCCGCGGCATAGCCGACGAGGTCGCCGCGCCGCTGGGCCAGACCGGCGAGCGCGGCAAAGCCGCCACAGCGCCGGCTCAGTTCCTCCGCCGAGATGCAGGTCAGGGCCCGGCGGTCGGCATGGGACAGATACCGACCGTAGGCCTCTAGGGCTGCCGCAGGGCGACCCAACTCGGCGAGCAAGTGGACGACGACTTCTCCCGGCGCGGTCACCTCGGCCTGGTCGGCATAGGTTTCGGCCTTGGCCCGGAAATGCTCAAGCCCCCGCTCCACTTCCTGACCGGCGAGCGTGCGGAAGAAATGGAGATAGTCCACACAGCCACTCTCGAACGGCGGATCGCCCACGGGCTGCCAGCGCTGCGGCAGCCGTTCGCCGTAACGGCACAGGTCCAGCAGCTTCTCGAAATCGGTGCCGCGCGGCAACTCGACCGCGTACTGCAACACCGAACCCAGGTGGGACACGTCGAGGTGAGCCCAGTCGTCCGTCTCCCGGCCGGCCAGATGACCGAGCAACTCCGCGACGCTGGCGCTGGCCAGGTCCGCCGCGGGAAGGCCAGCTCGGGTCGCCACGTCGGAGCGCAGCCGTTCGCGCAGTTCGTCATGCAGATGCTGAATGATGAGCTGCAGGCACTCATGCCGAGCCGACGCGGCGGGCGGCGGACGTTGGCCAAACTGCGTGATCGCGCTGCACACGCCACGGCGTTCGAGGAGCAGCCGGTAGCCCCAGACGGGATGAACGTTCTCAGCGATGGCCAGGTGGAGAGCCAGCTCGACGGCGTCGTCGCTTGGGAGCGGCAGTTGCTCCAGGGCCATGGCAAGTGGTGCCAGTTCACCGATCAGTCGGAAGTAGGGCCAGGCCCCGGGAATGTCGCCCCGATCGAGAAAGAGCTGGCCGATGCGCCGTGCCTGGACGCGGATCGCTTCCTCGTAGTCGTCGCGCTGCTGGCGAGTGAGGGCCTCATCGTCGGCGGGCATGACGGCTGGCAGACCGAGTCGCATCCGCTCGCCGAGCAACCAGGCCTGGAATAGAGAGGCCAGGTCGCCCTGCTTTTGCAGTTCCGGGGCGAGCCGCT